>JAILDQ010000063.1 GCA_024689365.1 Treponema sp.
GAGTCTTCAAAAACAGTAACTGTAAATCCGTACTTGTCTTTAAGCGAATTGGCAAAGTCCATTCCGGCTGTTCCGTTCTTTACGGCAACATTCTTTCCTTTGAGGTCCTCAAACTTTTCGATGGAAGAGTCTTTGGCGACAACAAAAGTCTGAGTTGCGTTGTAATAACCGTCGCTGAAAATCCAACCAGAATCGATTCTTTCCTGCTTGATTGTGGCTCCGGCAATCAAAGCGTCGGCCTGTCCAACCTGAACGGCGGCAACGCCTCCATCCCAACCAAGCGACTGCAAGTCGTAGTTAAAGCCTTGGTCTTCGGCAACAGCTGCCAAAAGGTCAACGTCAATTCCTACAAACTGATTTTTTTCGTTTGTGTATTCAAAAGGACGGAAGGCTGTGTCTGTGGCGACAATCCAAGTTTTTCCGCCTTTAGCGGCTTTGCTTTCTTTTTTTGAGCATGAAACGGCGCATACAGTCAAAGCGAGCGCAAGCAAAACAGTCAAAATCTTTTTCATTTTTTTCTCCTAAAATTTGTAAACTGATAAAATATTAGTTTTAAATTGCCATCGTGTCAAGGCAGAAGGCTTTCCATAACAGTCTTCAAGGGCTTCATTCCCATCGCTTCGTAAAATTTTCTGGCGCCCGGATTCATTTCCCAAACGTTAAGCGTAATCCTGTTGCAATTTTTTTCTTGGGCGAATTTTTTTACATGTTCAAAAACTTTTGTGGCCACTCCTTGCCCGCGGCAATTTTGGTCAACGCAAATGTCGTCGATGTAAAGGGTAAGCATGTCGCGCAAATTGGCGACGTTTTTCGTTTCCTCAAAAATGCAAAAAGCGTAAGCTTGAACAATTCCGCCGTCGTCTTCGTAGACAAAAACCGGCCGCTTGTCGTCTTCAAAGATTTTCAACAATTCCTCGTCAGAATATTTTTTTGTTCCGTGAATAAAAATGTCGGGCCTTCCGTCGGCGTGCACTTCCAAAACTTGATGAAGCAAATCGTTCACCCTTTGCAAATCTTTTTCTTGAGCTCTTCTAATCATAAAAAAATCATTGTGAAAAAATGGAATTGTGTCAAGGCAAAAAGCGCGCTACAATAAAAGAATGAATTTAATATCAATTAAAAATTGCAGGGTGGACGATTCAAAGTCAACCTTAATTAAAAATTTTTCCTGGCAAATGGATTCCGGACAGGCCTGGCTTGCAATCGGACCAAACGGCGGCGGCAAGGCGGACTTCCTAAAAGCCTTGAACGGCCAGCTGAAAATTCTTCCCAACGAAGACGGTCTTTATTCAAATCTTTTTGAAGGCTCAGTTGAAATAGTCTCACTAGAAAAAGCCGCCGCCTTGATTCAAGAAGAGCGCGCCAATGACGAAAGCGAATTTATAGAAGGCGGCGTTGACCACGGACGCAGCGCCCGCGTTTTTTTTATGGAAGCGATTCTTGGAAAAAAAATAAAGCGCGATTCAAAAAGCGGCGTTTACAATCTTCCGCCCGAAGCGAATCGGCTGGAAACTTATCCGCAAGTAAAATTATGCGGCGTTGAAAAAATTCTTGACCGCGGATTAAAATATATGTCAACCGGCGAAATCCGCCGAACCCTTTTGTGCCGAGCTCTTTTAAGCGGAAAAAAACTTTTGATTTTAAGCGACCCTTTTGCTGGCCTTGACGCGCAGAGCAGAAAAATTTTGCTGGACTTTTTTGATTCAGTGGCAAAACGCCAGCTTTCCGAAAACGCAGGGCAAGACTTTCCCCGCATAATTTTGGGAATGGAACGCTTTCACGAAATCCCGGACGCGATTAACAAGGTCGTTGAATTTTCTGAAGGAAAAGTTTCTTTTTGCGGAGAACGTTCCGACTACGAAAAACTTTTGGCTGACAAAAAATCCGCCGCGCAAAAATCTCGTGACGCGGACTTGGAGGCCTTCAAGTCTCAATTAAATTCCGCGAACAAAGAAAGTTCCGTTTTGCAAAATGATTCTTCCGCCGCCGGCTCAGACGCTTTGATAGAAATGAAAGACGTAAATGTTGGCTGGGGCCAAAACAAAGTTTTGGTCAACCTTAATTGGACCTTGCGCAAAAACGAGCACTGGTTGATTCGCGGGCCAAACGGTTCAGGAAAAACAACTTTCTTGGAATTGATTACCGGCGACAACATGCAAGTTTTCAGCAACGACATAAAAATTTTCGGCGCGCGGCGCGGCTCTGGCGAAACGATTTGGGACATCAAGAAAAAACTTGGCATTGTTTCATACCGTTTGCACGTTGAATACAGAATGGTGGGCGCTTCTTTGCTCGCCGCAATAATTTCCGGCTTTAAAGACTCTATCGGTTTGTACGAACAAGCGACCGACGTGGAAATAGCCGCGGCAAAAAAATGGCTGGAACTTGGAGGCTTTAAAGGTCGCGAAAACGAATCTTTCAACAGCTTAAGTTACGGCGAGCAACGCGCGATTTTGATTTTGCGAGCGGCGGTCAAAGCCCCGCAAATTTTGATTCTTGACGAACCTTGCCACGGCCTTGACGAAAGCTTCCGACAAAAAATTTTGGACTTGCTTGAATTGGTCGCGCAAAGCGGAACAACGACGCTTCTTCACGTAACACACGATCCAACGGAAGCGCTCGCGGCGGAAAAACATATTTTGGAATTTCATCCCGGAGAATCGCCGATGTACAAAATCATAGAGCTATGAAAAAGACAAAAATATTTTTTACATTCATCGTTGCCGCGCTTTTGACGCAAAATTCTTTCTCGCATGACGAGCCTTTAGCAGTAGAAATCCCAGACCACCAAGGCGTGAAGGTTTACGACAAGGAAAAATTTCCGGAACCGATAGAACACGAAAAATATTCCCATCCTTATCGGTGGAACATGCTCAGCGGCGAGAAAGTTCAGTTTAAAGAAATATGGGGCTACTTGGTCACCAACCGCCTTAAAGACTTTGACAAAAACGCGCCCTTGACCGACTTGACGCTTTTTGGAGTTGACATCGACTGCTACGGAAAATTGGAAACGCCGCCAAAAAGAGCGTTGACCGCCGGCTTTAACGGCCGCGTTCATTTGGTCGCAGTTTGCAATTCAACTTCAACCAGCCATTTTGTCCTTGACCCAAAATACGGCCTTCGTTCAGATTTGATAAAGGACTTGGTCTTCGCGGCGAAAGAATTTGACGGCCTTCAAATCGACTACGAATTGGTTCCGCGACAAGACGCGGAAAATTTTTTGGATTTTCTTAAACAGTTAAAAAGGCATTTGGGCAAAAAGGAATTGACGGTTTGCGTTCCCGCCCGCGTCAAAAGCTTTGCCACCGACGTTTACGACTACAAAAAAATTTCGGCCGTCGCTGACAAAGTCATGATTATGGCTTACGACGAACATTGGTCCACAAGCAGTCCTGGCTCTGTGGCTTCAATCAAATGGTGCAAAAGAATCGTTGACTACGCCTTGAGCGTTTTGCCGGCGAACAAATACATTATCGGAGTTCCCTTTTACGGCCGAAGTTGGACCGACCGTTCTCTCGCGCAAGCCTGGTACTTTAACGGCGCCAACCGCATATTGAATGAAAATGAAGTCAGCCAGCTAAAGCGCAAAGACGGCGTTCCGTATTTTGAATACGAAGCCAAGACAAAAGTGACCCTTTGGTTTGACGACGCCACAAGCCTTTTGGAACGCGCTCGCATGTACAAAGATTGCGGCTTTGACAAAATCGCCTTTTGGCGCCTTGGAATGGAAGACGCCGTTTTTTGGGATTGGATAGAAAACAGCGCGAAATGAAATTAGTCCTGCTGAAACGAGTTCAGCATGACGTTTGCTTTTACGGCATGTGAATGATTTCGCGCGGCTTGGAACCGTTTGCAGGGCCTACGATTCCTCGGGCTTCCATTTCTTCCACCAAGCGGGCGGCGCGATTGTAGCCAATCTTTAGCCTGCGCTGAATGTACGAGGCGCTGGCTTTTCCCGCTTCTATAACGATGTCCAAAGCCTTTTGGTAAAGGGGATCGTCGCCCTCGTCAAAGAGGCCCGGCTCCGGGTTTTCTTCGTCCTCGTCGTCGACAAAAATCTCGTCGTCGATGTATTCCGGAAAGCCGTATTGCTTGACGTAATTAACAACGTTTTCAACTTCGTCGTCGCTTATGAGGGTTCCTTGAATTCTTATCGGAACTGGATTAACGGCGCTTACAAAAAGCATGTCGCCGCGGCCCAAAAGTTTTTCGGCTCCAACCTGGTCGATGATGATGCGGCTGTCCATTTTTGAAGCGACGGCAAAAGCGATTCGGCTTGGAATGTTGGCCTTAATCAAACCTGTGATTACGTCAACAGAAGGTCGCTGGGTTGCCAATACCAAATGAATGCCAACCGCGCGGCTCATGGCGCACAAACGCGCGATAGTGGACTCAAGCTCTTTTCCGGTTGTTGCCATCAAGTCCGCGAACTCGTCTATGATTACGACAATGTACGGAAGCTTTTCCGTCGCGATGTGGCGCTCTTCGATTCGCTTGTTGTAGCTTATGATGTCGCGGACGCCCATTCCGTCAAGAAGCGCGTAGCGGCGTTCCATCTCGCACAAACAATATTGCAAAGACTGGAGCGCTTTTTTAGGCTCTGTGATTACAGGAGTGAGCAAGTGCGGAATGTCATTGTAAAGCTTAAGCTCTACGATTTTTGGGTCTACCAAAATCAATTTTACTTGCTCAGGCGAACGCTTGTACAAAATAGAAAGAATCAAAGAGTTTACGCAGACCGATTTTCCCGAACCAGTCGAACCGGCGATGAGCAAGTGGGGAGTCTTTGAAAGGTCGATGACCTGCGCCTCACCCTGAATGTCTTTTCCCAAAATAACGGGAACAGCCATCTTCTTAAACTCAGGAATGTCCTGCTCAATGATTTCCCTAAAGGCAACTACGGCGCGTTCCTTGTTAGGAACTTCAATTCCCACCGCGCGTTTTCCGGGAATCGGCGCAACAATACGGACAGACTTTGCCGCCAAGCGCAAGGCGATGTTGTCTTGAAGGGTTACGATTTTGCTGAGCTTGACTCCAGGCGCCGGTAAAATTTCAAACATAGTTACAACCGGACCCTTTCGGATTCCAGTAACTTCCGCGCTGATTTTAAATTCCTCAAGGGTTTCCTTAAGCTGCGCGGCGGAAGCGTTCGTGCCTTCGTCAATCACCCAATAGTCTGAGTTTTCAAACTCGTTCAAAATTCTTTCTGTAGGAATTTTGTAAACGCCGCGAGTGAATCGAGAGTCGATGATTTTTGGCTCCGGCGGCGGAAGCGGCTTTTCCTCAACTTTTGGAGCGGCCTTTTCTTGCAAGCGAGGATTTACGGCTGTCAAAGTTTTTTCGTCGTTGATGGAAACAGGCTCCTTGTCTTCTTCTTCTGGAGTCACGTCAACCTTATACTCTTCGTCTTCAACCACGCTTTCTTCCTCAACGCCGGCTTCATCGGCTTCCGCATCGTCAACCGCTATGTCAAAATCCGAGTCTTCCTCAATTGCGTCCTCTTGAATTTCTTCCTGGGCTTCTTCTTCCAAAGGCTCGCCTTCGCTTTCAACTTCCTCTTGAATTTCTTCTTGGACAGTTTCATCAGCATCTTCTTCCGCCGAATAATCTTCAAGCGCGTTAAAGCCTTCTCCGCTTTCCTGCTCGTCCTCGTCTTCCACATAATTTGGATAGTCGTCGGCGTCGTACTCGTCTTCGTCAACTTCGATTCCGTCTGTGGTAACCGTCTTTTCTACAGGAACTTCTTCAACCGCGCTCATTGTTTGGCGGGAAATCACAATCGGTTCGGCTGGAGCCGCGGGAACAGTAGGAGCGACAGGCTCGGGCTCAACTTGCGCTTGCGGCTCTTCAACTTTTTTTTCTAGAACTGCCGCTTGCGCAATCTCTTCCGTTTTTGTCTCATAAGTGTTCAGAGCGGCCTCTAGAGGAGCCCTAGGAGGAACTTTTTCCTCAATCTTTTCTTGGACCTCTTCTTTCTTTTCTTCCTTAGGCAAGAATTTTTCCGGAATTTTTATTCCCGTAAGCTTAAGGTCGTCAAACTCATGCAAATATTTTTTGTCCAATTCAGAAAGAATTTCTTTTGCGGGAGCCAAGTCTTCTGTTTTTACAAAATTGTCTTCCGGCGCGCTCTCTTCTTCAAAAGTTTTTTCGACAGAAATATCTTCCTCGGCGCTTTCATCCAGAACTTCTTCTTCCTCGCCGGAATCCATCGGGCCAAATTCCTGGTCCAAAGAATCGATTCTCTTGTCAGTCTGAACTTCCTCTACGCCGTAAAAAATTCTTTCCGCGACAATTCCAGCCAAAAGGTATTCAATGACAATTACCAAAAGGCCAATGACAAAAGCCAAAACCAATTGCACGACTTTAAACGAAGACAAGCCAACATAACCGGCCGTCAATGCGCGATAGACTTTTTCGATAGCCACAGCCGTAAAAAATGGAATCAAGCTAAAGCTGATGTAAACGCACTTTTTAAAAGTCCTGTGGCCGCTAAAAGCGGTCATAGAGGCGGCGAAGAAAAAAAGCGGAATCAAGACGCTGCAAAAGCCATAGGCTCCGCTTAAGATTTTTCCCATTCCATACAAAAACTTCAAAGTAAAGCTTCCGCGTCCGGCAAAGCCAAAAAGATGAACTAAAAGAGCGAAAGAAAAAATCGAAGCCAAAGCGAACAAAAGCGCTCCGGCAACTTTTGACGATATATTATATTTTTTCATAAAACCCCAATAAAGATAATCCCACATAAATTATCGGTATTTTTGAGACGGATTTTAGCGGAATTTTAATTCGATTGTTTCAATTAAAATAGTAAAATATTTTCGTTTAATTCCGAAAATAAAAATATGTTGAAGTCTAGAAAAATTTTGGCCATAATCGCGATTTCATTGATTTACGCAGGCCATTGCGCCGCAAAATCCATGTCAACTGAACAAGCCTCGGAAGCCCGAAAAAAAATCGTGGCCCAGGCAAAGCAATACATTGGCTGCCCGTATCGTTCTGGAGCCATCGGCCCTGACGCCTTTGACTGCTCAGGCTTGATTTTCACCGTATTTAGGGAATCCGCCGGCGTTCAAATGCCCCGATCCGTAAAAGCCATTTATTCAAAGGCAAAAATCATAAAGAACGACCAAGCGGAAGCCGGCGATTTGGTTTTCTTTAAAACAAGCGGAAACGGCTCAATAACGCACATTGGCATTTACATTGGGAAAAACCAATTCATACACGCGGCGAGCGACGGAAGCAATACCGGCGTAATCGTTTCGTCATTAAAAGAACGCTATTACGCAAACGCCTTTGCCGCAATTGGAAGAGTGATTCCTTCCGGGAAAAAATCAATGGAAGAAGTGGCCGATCCAGCCGACGACGAAATTGTAAGCGAAGAGGACATTCCCGACGCTGAAACAAGTTCAGGCGAAGAGGACGTTTTTGCGGAAAGCGCTTCGGCTTCCGGCTCCAGCGGAAAATGGCAGGACAATATAATTTTTGACGCGACCCTCTTTTGCGACTGGAACCTTTTTGACACCTCGCGCTTTATGTTAAACTGGAGGGGTATTTCGCTTGAAACAAACGCCCGCTACGCTGGATGGAAACTGCAGCCCGGCTTTGGAACGATTTTCCGCTACAACCACGCCGCGAAAATTTTTCAAATTCCAATCGTTCTTTCTTTGACCTTTAGCGATTACGTAAAAGTTTACGCAGGCCCCGTAATCAATTTTGGACATCCAACCTTGCCCGGCGGCGACGAAGAAATCCGCGGCTCTTTTTTTCCAGGCATCATCGGCTTTTCATTTCAATCGCCAAAAATCAAGGCTGGGAAAGTCGGCCTTTCATTTGTGCAAGACCTTTCTTACACAATCTACAACGATACCGACGGCGGAGCGATGGCCTTTTACAAAAGCGCGGGTTCGGGTATTGTGCTATCGACCGGTTTTCGTGTAACATTGCCGTTATCTAATTTTTTATAATATATATGAAGAAACTAATTTTTACGTCCGCCATTTTATTTTTCACGATTTTCTTTTGCGCCTGTCCGCTTAAAGTCACCGTCAACTGCGACAAGAACGACAAGCTTTCAGTAAATTTTTCGTCGCAATTGGGAGAAGCCTTTGTTGAGAATTTAACGCAAATTCAGCAAATTTCGGCCGAAAACAGCGAAAATTCTCCTAGTTTGGACGACATTTCAAACAAAATCCAAAGCGAATTGGAAGCGGAGTTTTTCCAAAACGCCAGCGTGAAAATTGACCAAAAATCTCTTTCCGCAAGCGCGCAAGTTTCAAACATTAAAAAATTCCCCAAGGAATTCATCAGCCTGCAAAAAAAATCTGGCGGAAAAAAGGCCTTTGTCCTTGTCCTAAGCCCCCAAACTTTGGCCGCCTCGATTTTGCAAGAAGACAGCGCGGCAAAAACTTTGGCCGACATTTTGATGGCTCCCCTGATTAGCGGCGAAGAAATGTCATTGGAAGACTACAAGATTTTGCTCAACGAAATTTACGGCGAGCGTCTTTCTTCTGAATTGCTTTCCGGCGACCTTACAGTTGAGTTCGTCGCGAACGGCAAAAAGCAAAGCCAAAAAATCCCCGTCGCCGACCTGCTCCTTTGCAGCGCCGGCAAAGAATTTAAGTTTGAATTCTAAGGCCTTTTTGCATTCGATGGGCTTCCAGCATTCTTGTCATTCCGAACATATTTCGAAATGACAGATATGTTCAGAATGACAAGGCGCGGCGCCTGAAAGCGTCTTATTTTCTTCTTATAATTGAATAATTTTCTATAATTCATTATAATTTTCAAATTGGAGTTATTTTATGCCAAAAATTGAAGTAAACGAAAAATTGTTTTTTGACGCCGTTGGAAAAAAATACGACTACGCCGCGCTTGAGGACGTTCTTCCTTGCGCAAAAGCCGAGCTTGACGAAAAGCCCGACACATCGCTCCCGGAAAACGAGCGAGTCATTAAAATCGAATTGAACGACACAAACCGTCCTGACCTTTGGTCCACAAACGGCGTTGCCCGCCAGCTTAAGCTTCATGCCGGCGGAAAGACAGCCGACTACTACAAATACATGTCAAACATGGGAAACGGCGACTTCCAAGGCCGCGTTGTAAACGTTGACCCAGACCTTAAGGACGTTCGCCCTTACATGGTCGCCTTTATGATTTGCGGAAAGGCAATCGACGATTCCATGCTCAAGGACATCATTCAAACTCAGGAAAAGCTTTGCTGGAACTTTGGCCGCAAAAGAAAGTCCATTTCTATGGGCGTTTACCGCATTGACCAAGTGAAATTTCCTGTAAACTATCATGCCGTCGATCCAGACAAAACCTCTTTTGTTCCCTTGCAGTGCGACTCTCCGATGACTTGCCGCCAGATTTTGACCGACCATCCAAAGGGAAAGGATTTTGGCTGGATTCTTAAGGATTGCAAAAAATTCCCCCTTTTGTCGGACGCAAATAACGAAGTTTTGTCCATGGCCCCAATCATCAACAGCGCCTCTTTGGGAGCGGTTCAAGTTGGAGACAAGGACTTGATGGTTGAGCTTACGGGCGACAATATGGAAGGCTTGATTTTGAGCGCCAACATCGTCGCCTGCGACTTCATCGACCAAGGCTACGACATTAAGCCGATTTTGGTAAAGCATCCTTATGACACAGGCTTTGGAAAGGACATCTTGGCTCCCTTCTACTTCCAGCCGACGACAAAGGCAACTTTGAGCGCCGTCAATAAATTGCTTGGCTCAGACTTTGACATCAAGAAAGTCGAGGACGCCCTTGTCCGAATGGGAAGCAAAATCGAAACAAAGCAAGTTGGCGACGATTGGGAAATCACCCTTAGCCCGGCTCCTTACCGCAACGACTTCTTGCATGAAGTTGACGTAATTGAAGACGTTATGATTGGCTGCGGCGTAAAAGACTTTGCCCCGCAAAAGCCAAACGCCTTTACAATCGGAAAGTTGAGCGACTTGACTGTTTACAGCCGAAAGACAAAGGAAATTATGGTCGGCCTAAACTACCAGGAAATGATTTTCAACTACTTGGGAAGCAAAAAAGACTACATCGAAAAAATGAACGTCAGCGCCGACAACGCGATTGAGGTTGCAAACCCGATGAGCGAAAACTACCAGTTTGTCCGCCCGTCAATCATTCCTTCTTTGCTCAGGGCTGAATGCCAAAGCGCAAACGCAATCTTCCCCCACAAGATTTTTGAAATCGGAAAAGTGGCATACATTTGCGACGAGGAAAACACAGGCACTAGAACCCGTCAATCCTTGGGCTTTTTGACCGCCGCCGCAAACGCAAACTTCAACAGCGCCGCAAGCGAAGTTTCGTCATTGCTTTACTTCCTTGACCACGAATACAAGGTTCAAGAGACCGAGGATCCCCGCTTCATTCCTGGCCGCCAAGCCGGAATTATGGTGAACGGAAAGCAAATCGGAATCTTTGGCGAATTGCACCCGCAAGTTTTGGAAAACTGGTCTATTCAAGTTCCATGCATAGCGGGCGAAATCGACATCGAAGAATTGATGTAGTTTTAGCGCGGGGTCTTTGACTGTCAGTATATGGCGATTTTGTCAAAGCGCCCTATAATTTTATTCGGTGGTAAAATTATAGGGGAAAGAAATCTGCGCCAGACAAGCGGAATTTTTCACCGGAAATTCCACACAAATAGGGCCCTGCGAAAGCGGGTCCTTTTTTTTGTCCCTTGCCCATAACAACTTTTTGCGCTACCTTTTAAACTATGAGCAATAGTTTGAACGGATACCAAAACTTTGTCGTTATTTCATTCTTGTTTTTTGTCGGCTCAATGATGGGCTGGGTGATAGAACTCTTTTACCGAAAATTTTTTGAACGAGTTCAAAATCCAAACGCGCGTTGGGTGAACCCAGGCTTTTTGACAGGCCCTTGGCTTCCGGTTTACGGCTTTGGAGCCGCGGCGCTTTTTGTAATGAGCGTAATCGAAACTTATATGATAAAGATTGATTCCGGCGGCCTATTGCACTACGTTATGATGATTGTCTTTATGGCCTTGATTATGACTTGCATTGAATTTGCCGCGGGAATAATTTTCATCAAGGGAATGAAAATCCGTCTTTGGGATTACACCGAAGAATGGGGCAACCTTTGGGGAATCATTTGTCCCAAGTACACTTTCTTTTGGGCCTTGCTTTCCGCCGGCTACTACTTTTTCTTGTTCCCAAAATTCTTAGATCTTGTCCTTTGGTTCATTGAGCATCCTTGGTTTTCGTTTGTTGTGGGAATAATTTTAGGAATGTTCATCATAGACTGCGGCTTCTCCCTTCGCTTGGGAAGCGTTCTCCGCAAAAAGGCCATGCAAATCGACAAAGCCGCCGCAATCAACATGCAAAAAATGCAAGACCACTTGCGCCAAGAACGCCTTGCAAAATTCTTCGAAGCCCACAGCGAACTTTACCTTACGCAAAAACTTCAAAGCTTTGAAGACTTTGTAAGCCGCTCCCC
>JAILDQ010000076.1 GCA_024689365.1 Treponema sp.
GCATTCGGGAACGTTGTTTTTTACGATGATTCGTATTCCGTCTTCCTTTACTTCGTCAATGATTTTTCCAGCCTCGCCCTTGTTCAAGCGGCTGATCGGCACAAAGGCATGCACCAATTTTGCGGCAGCGACATTGTCATAATTTGGAATCGCCATATCTACCTCCAGTTTATCACATTATTTATCGATATATTTAATGGTAACATTGGTAGATTTATTTGTCAATGAATTTATTTTATAATTCCGCCACAAAGGCTTTTGTATATCCTTCAATTTCTCTTTTCAAGCTTAGATTTCCGCCGTGTTTTTTCATAATTTTGTAAGACAGGGAAAGGCCAAGTCCGCTTCCGTTTTTTGAATTGCGGGAAAAATCTCCGCTTACAAAAGGCTTAAAAAGATTTTGCGAAAGCTCATCCGAAATTTTTTCTCCGGAATCGGCAATCAAGACGCGGCCATTTTCATCCATTTTAACAAGGGCTTTAATTCCTTCTGAGTTGTGCTTAAGGATATTGTTCAAAAGGTTTGTGAATACTCTTGAAATTTCGACAGGATCTACGGCCTTTATAATTTTTTTCTCAGGGATTTCAATTTCAAGGCTGATTTTTTTTGTTTCAAATTCCGTGTAAAAATCGGCGACACAATTTCTGAGAATTTCGGCCACATCGCATTCTTCAATTTTCAGGATATTGTCGGAACTTTCAAGCTTTACGTATTCAAAGACTCTGTCAATCAAAGCGTTTATTCTGACAGCTTTTGTATTTATGGTTTTGATGTATTCCGATTTTTTTTCTTCGTCACAAATTATGCCGTCATTAAGGGCTTTGGAAAATCCAATGATGCTGGTAATCGGGGTTTTTAAATCATGAGCCATGTTCGCAAAAAGAAGAATTCTATCGTTTTCCGCATTCCGCTTTATTTTTTCGGCTTCTGAAAGTTTTTCCGCCATTTTGTTAAAAGCATCTTTTATCTTGTCAAATTCGTTTTGAGATTCAAAATCAATTTTGACATCATAATTTTCATCCCCGATTTCATTAAGCGAAACGATAATTTCCTGAACAGGTTTGTCAACATGTTTTATCAAAAAGCTTAAGAATGGAATGTTTACAAGCACTAAAAGGCATACCTGGACTACATTCAAGACGATGTAAAAGCGGAAAGGAAATTCCACGCCCCTTTTATCTTCAAGGTAATATAAAAATTCTGAAAGGCTTGTTGAAATCAAAAACCAAATGGCAAGACCAAGCGCCATATATAAAAAAATCTGATATTTAAGTTTTTTTGTTTTACTTTTCATTTTGAATCTCCATCCTGTAGCCAAGCCCTCGGATATTTTTTATCCATCCTTCGCCGCCTAGTTTTGTCCGGAGCTTGCTCAACGTTACCATTATGCTGTTGTCTTCGACATAAGCGTTCTCGCCCCAGCCTGCCTCAGAAATCTGAATTTTTGTAAACACACGATCAGGGTTTGCCATAAAAAGTTGAAGGACGCGGAACTCTGTGGATGTGATTTCAATCTGAATGTCATTCTTAAAAAGAAGGCACTTTTCAACATCCAAAGTAAGCGAGCCCGCTTTTAAAAGCGCAGGGTGGCTTTCTTTTTTTGAAGAAGCGTAGCGGCGGATATTGGCTTTTATCCGCGCGCAAAGCTCAAGGGGATCAAAAGGTTTTGAAACGTAATCGTCCGCTCCCATATCAAGGGCAAGCACCTTGTCAGAAGAAGCGTTGCGGGCCGTAAGCATGATTACAGGAATGTTTGATTTTTCCCTAATCTTTTTTAAAAGCTGGAATCCGTTCAACTCAGGCATCATAACATCCAAGACAGCGCAATCAAGATTTTCCGTTTGCGCGATTCCAAAAGCGCTCATGCCGTCTTCCGCCGCAAGAACTTCAAAACCGTCTTTTTCAAGGTAAAGCTTTAGAAGCTCAAGCACTTCTTTTTCATCATCGGCCACTAAAATCTTGCCCATACTAATTCCTTCTCCTAAATTACAAACAGATTAATTCCTTCCCGCGGGAATTTTTCTTTAATCTGATTTACGCAAGCTTCAACAAGCCCTGCCTGCTTTTTGTCAACATAAGCCGTCATTGCAAAATTCATTTCAGGCCATACGTTGTTTCCAAGCTTGCGCGTTTTTCTTCCGCGGCCGCGCAGGTTTTCGTCAACCGTATATTCAAAGTCTGGAATTGACTTTTCCAAAAGCTCGATAATGTCATCTTCCACAGATTGATTCGCTATTATCTCGCAGCGGCAAAGTTTCTTTTTTTCTGAAGAGCAAGAATTTTTAGAATCCCCTTTTTCCGTTTCTGCAGAAAACTTTTCTTCGCCTTTACACATTATAGCATACAAAACAGGAATTAGTATAAGAGTTACAAAAGTGCTTGAAACAAGGCCTCCGACAACGCAAAGTCCGATCGGCTGAACAAGGGAAGAAGAGCCCTGAGATGTAAAGCTCATAGGAAGCATTCCAAGAATAGTTGTTAAAGTTGTCATCAAAACCGGACGAAGCCGGGAAGTTCCAGCTTCAAGACAAGCCTTTCCTGTTTCCAATCCTCTAGCTACAAGAAGTCCCGTATAGTCAACAAGAACGATTCCGTTGTTAACGACAATTCCAACAAGCATTACAAGTCCAACCATAGTCATTATGGAAACAGTCTGTCCTTTTAGGAAGTAAATCAAAAGAACGCCTATAATCATAAAAGGAATTGTAAACAGATTTATAAAAGGTTTTTTAAAGCTTCCGTACATTCCGGCCATTACGCCAAAAACAAGAAGGACAGCGAGAACTATGATTTTTGAAAATAATACAGCCTGCTTTTTCATATTTTTCCAAGAGCCTTCAAAGCTTACGTTTACGTCACCTGTAAAGACACAGTTTTCGCGGATTGCTTTTTTGATTGCGGCCTCTACATCCGGCGCGTTCGCATTTCCTCTTATTCCTGCGGTAATATGAATCGCGCGCGCCTTGTTTTCATGATTGATTGAAACCGGCCCGTAATTTTTCTTTACGCTTGCGAAGTTTGAAAGCGAAACCAATCCGTCTTTTCCCTGCGCCATAATTTTTTCAAGATCCGGGATGCTTGACTTGTCTTTCTTCTGGTAAGAAATAATCACATCGTATTCGTTTCCGCTCTGGCGATATTTTGTCGCGCTCACGCCCGCAACGCTTCCGTTAATTTCATTTGCGGCGGCTTCAACGCTAACGCCAAAGGAATATGCCCTTTTTCTGTCGATTTCAATTTCCAGCTGGGGAAGTCCGTTTTTCATGTCCATTTTGACATTTCTCAAATCCGGCATTTTTTGAATGAGAGTCATAATCTGTTCGCTGGCGGCGCGGGCGTTTTCAATGTCATTTCCTTTTACGAGAATGTCTATGTCGCTTCCCGCCATATTTTCCATGCTGTCAGAGGCAAAGTTAAACTGAATGCCTGGGAAATCTTTAAAATGCTTTTCCAGTTTTTCTTTGATTGCGCTTGAAGTGTCAATCTGCTCTTTTGGAGAAGGAAGAAATACAGAAAGGCTTCCAAGGTTCGAAGCATAGCTGTCTTCCATTCCGCCGGAAACTCCTGTTGAAGCAAGAATAGTCTTAAAGCCTTTCACTTCATCTTGAACGAAGGATTCAAACTGATGAACAATTTCTGTGGTCTTTTCAAGTGAAGTTCCTGTCGGCAAAGTTATGTTCATTGTGATGGACTGCCCTTCTGATTCCGGCATCAATTCAATATAAAGAAAAGGAACTAAAGCAAATGAAGCGATAAATAATCCAAAAGAAATAATTACAGTCATGGCTTTGTGGCTTAACGCCGCAGACAAAATCTTTTTGTAGACATTCTGAATTTCATCAAAAACTTTTTCAAAAAGTCCGTAAAGAAAAACAAGCGTCTTGTTCTTTACTGGTTTTTCGCTGCGGTTTGTAAGAGGCATATAGTGTCCTGCAAGAACCGGCACAAGAAAAATCGCGACAAAAAGGCTTGAAACAATGGCAATTACGATTGTATAAATCATATCCTTTGCCATAAGACCGATAAAGCCCAAATCTTTCATAAAAAGAAGGAAAGGAACAAAAACCACAATCGTCGTAAGGTTTCCGGAAACTACAGAAGAAATCATTTCCTGAGTTCCAAGAATGGCCGCTACTTTTGCCTTTGTTCCCCTCATTCTGTATGAATAGATGTTGTCTATCATTACGATAGAAGCGTCTACAACCATACCGATTCCCAAAATCAAACCTGTAAGCGTCATAACATTCAGCGTGATATGAAAAAAATTCATTGTAAGAAGAGTTATGATTATGGAAAAAGGAATTGAAATTGAAATTATGAATGTAGACTTAAAGCTTTTTAAGAAGATAAACAAGATTAAAATCGCAAGAAGAATTCCCTGCCATGCGCTCGAATAAAGAATTTTCAAAGTGTCGCGAATTTCAACAGAATCATCTGAAATGATTTCCAGTTTAATGTCCGATGGAAGCGACTGCTTGACTTCTTCGATTTTTTCATAAAGCGCGTCCGCGACCTTTACGGAATTTGCGCCGGACTGCTTTTTGATTGAAATATAAACTCCAGGTTGTCCGTTTATAAAAACCTCGTCGCTTGCGTCTTTATAGCCCATATAAACACGGCCAAGATCGCTAAGATAAATAGCGCTTCCGTTTACTGTGGAAATTACAGTGTCTCCTATTTCTTTTACAGAAGCGTATTCACCCCTTGTGCGAAGAACATAGCTCCATGTATTTTCGGTGATTTTTCCTCCGCCCAAATCAAGATTTTCCGCGGCAAGTTTTGCGGAAACATCAGATACAGAAAGCTTGTAGGCTGCAAGACGATTCTGCGAAAGCTCCACACATACGCAAGGAGAGCGGCCGCCGTAAACAGAAGCCTGAGAAACTCCGTTTGCCTGGGCGAGGACTCTTTTTATTGTTTTGTCGGCGATAAATTTAAGCTCGTTATCGCTGCGGTTACCGTGAACGGCGATGTCCATAACCGGAAAATCGTTCAGGTTCATTTTAAAAACGCTTGTCTTTACTTTTTTGGGAAGCGTCTCTTTTACATTTTCAATCTTGTCGCGAACTTCATTTGTCGCCGCATCAAGATTCACGCCGTAATTGTACATCAATGTGATTGTAGAATTTCCTTCAGAAGAAAGCGAAGTCATTTTTTTTAGATTTGAAAGACTTGAAAGTTCCTCTTCCAGAACCTGTGTCACGGCGCTTTCCACAGACTGGGGGCCTGCGTTTTCGTATCGTGCGGAAACTATAATAACAGGTTCCGTCATGTTCGGCATCAAGTTCACTTCAAGATTTGAAAAAGTGAAAAGTCCTGTAAGCGCTATCAAAGAAAAAATGACGACAATCAAAACGGGATTGCTCAGAGTTTTTCTGCTTATGTTCATAATGTTCTCCTAGTCCGCGATGTTTACGATGCTACCGTCCTCCAGGTTTTCAAAGCCCTGAGTAACAACTTTTAAAGAAGAGGCTTTTTCGCTTGCGTCTATAAAGGCTCTGCTCTCTTCCGCAAATTCAATTATTGTCCGGTCTACAATTTCTTCTCCGGTTTTTATTTGCGTAAAGCGAACTTTTTTTCCATCTGAATTGTCAATCAAATAAATGAATTTCTTTCCGTCTTTTTCGACGATGCAGGAAGTTGGAACCGAAAAGACATCCTTGAATTCTTTTAGGTAAAGATTCAACGCGGCAAACATTCCGGCGTTTATTCGCTGGTCATTCTCGACAAAAGTCAAGATTATCTCTTTTGCGCGGCTCGCTTCATCCAAAACCGGCGAAACTTCAGAAACCTTGGCTTTAAATTTTTCATCCGGAAAAGCCTCAAGCATTACATCCGCTTCAAGGCCGACATTTAAAAAAGCCACATAACGTTCAGGAATATAGGCGGTAATCTGAAGCTTTGAAAGGTCGCCGATTGTGACAATTGAACTTTCAGTATTGACTTTTGTCCCTTCTTTTAGCGGAATAGAAATCACAGTTCCGCTGATTGGAGCGGTCACTTCGTTTAAGGCATAACGAGAACCTGGAACAGAAGGATCGACATAAGCAATCACATCACCTTTTTTAACATAAGAACCAAGATGCGCCCGCGAGCTTGCGATTTTTCCTTGAATCACAGGAAACACGCTTGTGGATTTTTCCGCCCGGACGCTGCCGTTTATTTCGATAAATTTTCGTAAATCTGATTTTTCCAAGGCTTCAACCCGGACAGCCTGCACAAGTTTTTCGCTTTCTTCTTCCTCCTCCTGCGCGGAATCGTTTTTTGAACAGGAAACAAATGACAAAACAATAAAAGCGAAAAGCGTAAATTGTAAAAAAAGTTTCTTTGTATTTTTCATGATTCATTCCTCCACTGGCGAAATCGCAGAGATTCCGCACAATTTTTCAAGTGATAAATAAAGTTTAAGGGTTTCTAAAAAATCTTTTTGAAGATTCAGCTTGGCTTCAAAATTTTCTTTTAAGGCATTCTGCAATGAAAGGAATTCCGTCATGCCTTTTGAATATGCAAATTTTGTTGTGTCGTAATTTGCCTGCGCAAGGCTTACAAAAGATTTAAATGAATCAATGCTTTCGTCTTTTTGATTCAGTGACTGAATGATGTAAGAAAATTCCTGTCTGACCTTTTTGTTTTTTTCAGCAAAGCGCAGCTGCAAAACATTTACAGAATCTTCCGCGGCCCTGATTGAATCAGCTCCTTTTGAAAAGGGCAAAATATTTTCCACCGGAATGGAAATCCCGATTGAAGCAAACTGTTTGATTCGTCCCTTGTCGCCGCCTGCAAGCAGAGGGTTTACAGCGTAAGAAAGATTCGCTCTAGGACCATAATATGAAAGACGAGTTGCGGCAACATTTTTCTTTGCGGCTTCTATCTGCTTCTCAATGTTTTTTACAGAAGGAATTTCGCCTGCGTTTACATTTTCTGCAAGCCTTGTCTTCATTTCCGCATTAAAAAAATCTTTATACGCTTTGACAAATTCTTCAAGAGAACCTTGCAGCTGAACATCTTCTTCAAGTCCTATGTAAAGGTAAAAGTCTTTTGTTGTTTTTTTGTATGCAAGTTCCTTGGATTTTAATTCGGGCTTTAGCTTTTCGTAAGAAACTTTGCTCGAAAGATATTCCATTTCAGAAAGAATTCCTTTACGATATCTTTCTTCATTCTGCAAAGCCTGATTTTTCGCGCTTTCAAGATTTTCCTTTAAGAAATCGATATTCTCTTTTGCAAGAAGAAGAGAAAAATAAAATTCTTTTACCTGCCCGGCAATTTCAGAAATGGCTTCTTCAAACGAAATGCGTTTTGCTTCATAATCCAATTTTGTCTTTTGCATGGACGCAAAAAAATCTGAAGAAATGCCGATTGAAATTTTTCCTTCAAGGCCAAAATTATTTTGAAAGCCAGCGTTATTTTTCCCGCTTCCGCCCGCTATGTCAGGCATTTCAAGTTCATCATTAGCGGAAACAAAAAAAGAAGGAAGAACGCTGTTCCACGAATGCGAAGAGGCCCTTTTTGCCGCGTCAAGCAAAATCCTTTCTCGTTTTACAGAAACATTATTCTTAATGGCAAGATTCAAGGCATCTTCCAGCCTAAGAGATTTTACATTCTTTTCTTCTGGACCGGCGTTTTCAGACAAACCTTGCGCAAAAACAAAAGCTGAAAAAAATGCCAGAACTGATAGAATCAAGAATTTTTTGAACATAAAAAAACTCCTGCAAGTGAATTCTTCCGTTTAAGGACATCAACACAATACAGAAGTTTCTTTTCGCAAAAATTGACTGAACCTTTCTAAAACCTTAAATTTTTACAATTCCTCTGTCTGGACTTTTTCATCACGCAGATTTTTCACCGCAATCTGAAAATCGTCCTCGTAAATTATTTCTCCAGGCGCTTGCTCAGTTTCGGACCGGTAAAGCTTGACCCCGTATTTTTTGCACATAGCGCGGTAAAAATCCATCTGTTTCCAGACTTCCATTCCCTGCTCATTGTCCTTGAACCATGTAATAGCGCGCTCAGGATTTCCCTTTTCATAAAAGGGCGGAACCGGCAGAAGCCTTTCAAAGTATTCGCGGTTTTTCCAGTACTCGGCGATTTCTTCTTCTGTCATGACTTTTGAATCAACCAGTTTCCACACCGCAGTAAAGATTCCCCGCGGCTCTTGGGTGATGTAGGCAATGTCGGCTGTGTGAACTCTAAAATATTTCATTTTTGCTCCCTGTAAAATTTTTTCCCTCAACTCAAAGCGGCCTTTACGCCAGTCTGCGTAGCCGGTGATTTTGTAGCCGCCCTTGTCATAAAGTTTTTTTGAAAAGGGAT
Source organism: Treponema sp. (assembly GCA_024689365.1). Taxonomy (GTDB): domain Bacteria; phylum Spirochaetota; class Spirochaetia; order Treponematales; family Treponemataceae; genus Treponema_D. The sequence continues at coordinate 8,311 of JAILDQ010000076.1, forward strand.
TTTGGGTAAAGCAGTCCAGGCGGATTGAGTCGTATT
>JAILDQ010000090.1 GCA_024689365.1 Treponema sp.
TTATGAAAAACTTTCGCAACGTTCTGTACATTTCCTCGACAAGCCTAAGCCTCAGCGACGCGGCCGACTACAAAAAACTTTCGCCTTACGGCAAAAACCAAAAGGAATTCAACGACGCGGTGATTTTGTTCGCTTTGAAAAAACTCGGCTACAGCCAGAACGACGCTCAAAAAATAATGGAAGAACAATTCAGCTTTGAAAGCAAAATCGCCTCGGCAATGATGACCAGCGAAGACAAGAACAGCCCCAGCTCCTATAAAAAAATCTTGAACAAGGTCAGTCTTGACGATTTGGAAAAAGCCTCGGCAAAATATCCCTTGGTTCAAAGCATGAAGGCGATTGGCATTGCAAAAGCCAAAACAATTTATCTGGAGGAGCCCAAATGGCTTGAAAAACTCAACGAAATTTACGTTGAAGAAAATTTGCAGATTCTAAAATCTTATCTAATCGCAAAAATCGCCTTTGCAAACAGCGGCCTCTTGGACAAAGAAACGAACGATTTTATACAAGAAGCCAAATGCAAGCGGAACGGAATCATTCAAGCGCCTTCTTACGAAAAGCAAGCGACAGACTTTGTTGACCAATGCCTTTCTGTCCAGCTTTCAAAGCTTTACGCAAAACACTGTGTTGACAAAAACGCGAAAAAAAGAATCACAAAACTCATAAAGGAAGTCATAAAAGAATACAAAAACATTCTCAACGAACAGGATTGGCTTTGCAAAGAAACAAAGGCAAAGGCGATAGAAAAGCTCAACGCCACAAAAATTCACGTTGCCTACCCTGCCCTTTGGGACAACTACAGCGCTTTAAAAATATTGAGCCCCGAACAAGGAGAGACTTTTTACAGCGCGATGAAAAAGCTCCGCGCGTTCAACTTTGAAAAAGAGATCAAATGGCTTAACAAAATCGGCGGAAGCGGAATGTGGAACGGGAGAATTTATCAAGTCAACGCCTTCAACGGCATCACCACAAATTCAATCAACATAATAGCCGGAATCTTAGGCGGAGACTTTTACAGGCCCGACATGAAGGACGAAGAGCTTTACGGAAGGATTGGCGTAATAATCGGCCATGAAATTTCCCACTCATTCGATCCGTCAGGAAGCCAATTTGACAAGCGCGGCGCGATGAAAAATTGGTGGACGCAAGAGGATTTGGCCGCATTCAAAGAAAAAGCCCAAAAGCTTGTGAACTATTATGACAATATAAATTCTTTGGAAGACTCTCGGCAAAGCGGCCAAATCGTTCAAGGAGAGGCGACCGCGGACATGGGCGGCGTGAAAGTCATGCTTTTGTTGGCAAAGAAAAAGCCCGGCTTTGACTACAAGCTTTTCTTTGAGTCGTTCGCAAAGGCCTTTGTTTTTGTCGGCTCCAAGGAATTGTTGTACGCATTTATAAACGATCCGCATCCCTTCTACAACTTGAGAGTGAACGTGACATTGCAGCAATATGACGAATTCTTGGAGACCTACAATTTAAAGCCAGGCGACAAAATGTACTTGGACAAAAAGGACAGAATTGCCATTTGGTAAAGCGAGATTTTAGGGCTAGGCGAATAATAGAAAATTAATTATAATAGAACAATGAGAGCGAGAAAATTAGCTGAAAGAGAATTCATTCTTAAAAACGAGCAAAAAGTCAACAAGATTGTTTCTTGGTTAATGATTCCGGGCCTTTTCGTAGGGCTTGCGCTCATAATTCTGCGCGTCACAAAAGTTTTCCCAAACGCTCCCTTGGTATTTTTAGGCCTTAACGCCTTGATTCAAACATCCTTTTGGCTAATCGCCCAAATCCTTATAAAAGCGAATCCAAGAAACAGGGCCATTAAATATTTTTGCCTTTTGTCGATAGAATTCGCGACTTTTTTGCTGAGCGTTTCTCCTGGGCTGGTAATGTTCATAAGCTTCTTGATCATTCCAACCCTAAGCTGCCTTTACTTTAACAAACGCTTCAGCTTGACAATAACTACAATCGGCTACCTCGCGATGATCGCTTCCATATTGATAAGAGGCTCCTTCGCGCCGGAAGAGTCCGTAGTTCCTATTTACAAATGGAAGGCGGCCTTTTGCATCGGCTGCAGCATAGAATACATTCTTTGCGCGATTATAATCGTTGTCGTCACAGGAAGAATGAGAAGCAGCCTTGAAGCGCAATTCCTGCAAACCGAAAAGATTCAAAAGATTCAAGACCGCCTGATTTTAAGCATCGCCGATTTGGTAGAATCAAAGGACGCCTTTACAGGCCAGCACGTTCAAAGAACGGCCCGCTACGTTGAGCGCATTTGCGCCAAAATGATTGAGCTTGGCTACTATCCCGATGAATTGAACGAACACACCGCAAAAGTCATGGCAAAAGCGGCGCCCTTGCACGACATGGGAAAAATCAAAGTTCCTGAAAGCATTTTGGAAAAGCCCGGAAAACTCACCGACGAAGAATTTGAAGTTATAAAAATGCATCCTCTTTGGGGCGAAAAAATAATCGAAAAAACTTTTGCAGGAATCGAGGACGACGAGTTCACCCAATGCGCCTTGCTGATGGCTTTGACCCACCACGAATGGTGGAACGGCCGCGGCTACCCCTTGCGCCTGACGGAAAAAGAAATTCCCTTGTGCGGAAGAATCATGGCCGCCGCCGACGTGCTTGACGCGCTTTTAACGGTTCGTCCTTACAAGCGCGCCTTTACGATTGACGAAACGATGAACATTTTCGCCGACAATTCAGGCATTCAGTTTGACCCCTTGGTCGCGGAAGCCGTTCTTGAAATTGAAACGGAAATCGCCTACTTGCAAATCGAAGCGATTAACGATTCAACAATCGCGGAAGCAAAAGAAAAGCAAAGCGATTTCTTGCAATAAAAATCAAGCCTCAACAAATTTCACTTGCAAATTTGGAATGTCAACGCTCTTTGCCTTGACCATAATTTTGTCGTTAAGGTTAAGCTTGTTTTTTGGCGTGAACATAGTTTGCTGGGCTAGCGAGGGAATCATGAAAATCGCGTCGTTTCCCTTAAAGTCAACGCAAACAGCCTCGCCCGTCCAATTCGGATTTTGCAGCAAGTAAACCAAAGTCCAATGCAAATCGCTTTTTCGCTCGGCCTTTTTGCAAGCGTAAGCCGCTTCGTCTCCTGCGGCCAAGCGCTCAAGCATCGCGTCTTTGTCAATCAAGTCTCGGCCGTCCAAAAAGGCGCGCAATTGCTCGTGGCACAACAAGTCGCCGTAACGCCTAAGGGGGCTGGTGACTTGGCTGTACATTCCCAGTCCAAGGCCTGCGTGCGCTCCCGGCGTAAGACCGACGCTTCTTCTATGCATGCATTTTACGGTCCTAAATTCTCCGGCAAGTCCGCCCGGCAAATCTTTTGGAATGTCAGGCGCTTCTTGGCTTACATATACAAAGGGAATCTTGTTGGCAAAAGCAAAGCGCGCCGCTCCCTCGCCCGCCAAAAGCATCATTTCGCGAACCAATTCCGAGCTTTGAGGATGAACTTCAGGCTCAATCAAAACCTTTTTGTCTTGGTCCAATTGAATGTGAACTTCCGGCAAATTTATTTCCACGCTGCCGGCCTTTTTTCGCCTTTCCAAATTTCGTTCAGCGATTGCGAACAAGTCCTTAAGCTCGCCTTCTTTTAAAAGGTCGGCTTCTTGGTAAGTCAAGCGCTTCACTTGAACAAGGGTCTTTAAGACCTTGCATTCTTCAATCGTTCCGTCGTCGTTCAATAAAATTCTAAATGAAAGCGCGCCGCTTTTTTCTTTAAGTCCAAGCGCGTAGTCTTCCAAGGAATCTTCGCAAAGCATTCTTGCCGCGCCTTCAGGAATGTAAAGGGTTGAGCCCCGCCCCATCGCAGCCTTGTCAATCGGGCTTTCTGGAAGAATGGCGCTGGCAGGGTCCGCTATGTGAACCCACAAATATTTTCCGTCAAAGGCGACGGCGTCATCCGGATCGCTGGACCATTCGTTGTCAATCGCGTAAGAAATGCCCGGCACTTCAAGACGCTCTTCCGTTGGCGGAGACGACAAGGAAATGTTCGCCGACTGCATTGAAAGGCCCCAACGGGTTGGATGGGGATTTTTAGTCACAGTCCAAATTCCAGTTTCAAGCAAGAGTTTGTGGGCGTTTTCAGGCGTTGGTGCGATTCCGATTTCTTGCAAAACCTTTGACTTGTCGCTTTTTGCCAAGGCCACCGCTTCAACTTCGTTCATGTATTTTGAATCGCTGGGAAGGTCAAGCTTTTTTTCCTTTAAGCGGGCTATAAAGGCCGCGTGGTATTCCGCTTCATGGGCTTTTTCGTCAGCCTTGCTTTTTAGAGCGTCGATTTCTTCTTGAGAGCGGGGACAAAAAATCAGCGAGCCGTTTTTTAGATCGTCTTCAGACAAGGAAAATTCAAAAGAGTTTCTGATTTTGTCAAAATAAAAAAAGGAAGCTTCCGCCGCGGCTTCGGAGTCAATCAAAGAAAGCAAGTCTTCAAAAGAAAGCTTTTGGCCCGCGCTCGATTCGTCGCTTTGCAAAAGCTCGTAGGCCTCTGAAATTTTTTGTTCAGAGTTGGCGTCAGAAAAAGCGAAAACTTTTTCTATTGAAACGTTCTTTCCCGGAAGAGGCGCGATGTCTTTTGAACGAACCTTGACAGTGTCGTATTTGGCGGCCTTTCCCGTGTCGGTTGCCGGACTTGAACAATATTTTATGACGAATTTTTCGCCTTCAATTTCTGTAATTACGGCGGCGTTTTTTTTGTACAAAACCGCTTGATTTTTTTCGAACATACCTCCATTATAATGGAAAGAGGATTAAAATGGAAGAGCGAGCGGTTTACATAGAAAATTATTCGCAAAGCGAAAGAGCGGATTTGGAAGAAGTTGAGCTTTCCGACGCAATCAACGCGGTTGGAATCGGAGCCTTTTACGCTTGTCCAAATCTTTGCAAAGTGACGCTTAACAAAAACTTGAATTACATCGCGCCGCTCGCCTTTGCCGCCTGTCCTTCCTTAAAAGAAGTCGTAGCGGACTCAAACTTGATTGCCCTTGCCCAAAACGCCTTTGACGAAACATGCGGCGGCGCCCAAAAAATTCTTTTAAAAAATCCCTCTTACAAATTGGAAAACGGAATAGTCTACAACGCAAAATGGCGGTCTTTGCTTTTTGCGTCGGACAAAAATTTGGACAAGATTGAATTTCCAAAAAACACAAAGAGCGTCGGTTGGTACGCCTTTGACGGCTGCGCGTCCTTGGAAGAAGTTGAACTTCCGCCAACAGTTGAATGGATTGGAGAACGGGCCTTTTCAAATTGTTCTTCGCTTAAAAAATTTTCTCTTACAAAAAGCGTAAAGCAAATCGAGCAAGCCGCCTTTATGAATTGCGAAGCCTTGGAAGAATTTAAAATTCCAAAAGGAATGGAAGAAATTGCGGCTTTGACTTTTAGCGGCTGCAAAAGCCTTCGCCAAATTGAAATGCCCTTAAGCGTAAAAAAGATTTGCTCCAAAGCCTTTGAATTTTGTCCGAGCCTTGAAAAGATTACGGTTTCAAAATGGTGTCAAATTGAAGACGGAGCCTTTGACAAGGGCGTTGACATCCACCGCTTGTAGTTCAATCGCCCGCTGAAACAAGTTCAGCGTGACATATAATATTTTTTTCGCGGCCCTATTTTTTTAGCACGTCAACCAAGTGGCTTCCGGCTCCAAGCAATTCCGGCCTCTCTGAAATTTCAAGCGCGTAGTTTTTAAAGAGCTCAAAAGTTTCGTCGTCAAAAGAATTTATTTCCCGCCTGATGTAATCGGCCGGACCGTCCGGCGAAAATATTTTCACCCGCTCAAGGCCGCTCTTTTCTTTCAAGCGGTTCACCTCGTCCAAGCGAACGTAAGAATACAAGTCGCCGTCGGAGGAAATTGTCCTAAAGCTTTTGTCGATTTGGCCGGCCTTGATGTTTTCCTTGATTTTATTTTGGCCAAAACAATATTGAATCACCGCGTACTCGTTCATAACGTAGGCGCAAAAAATCAAGCCGCCTTTTTTGGTGACCCGCTTTGCTTCAGAAAGGGCTTTCAGCTTGTCTTCTTCCGAATGCAAATGGTAGAGGGGGCCAAAAATCAAAGTGATGTCAAAGCTTTCGTCATCCAAAAAATGAAGGTCGCGGGCGTCGCCAGACCAGCACTTTACTTTTTCGTGCTTGGCCCTAAGTTTTTCAAGATTGCTTTTTACAAGCTCAACGGCGGTAACGTCAAAGCCTTGCCGGCTTAAAGGAACGGAATAAGCGCCAGTCGCCGCGCCAAGGTCAAGAATCTTAACAGGGCCTGTTTCGCCCTGCCCGTCTTTTTTATTTTTCGCCTTTTGGGCCGCGTCCAAAATATTTTTCATTGAAACAAAAAATTCGACTTGGCCGTGCCTGCTTTTTAAGCGGTGTTCCTCGTCGAATTTCTTGTAATATGCTTCTAGATTTGTCATCAAATTAAGATTGCGCCGCGAGTTCTTGCGAGACGCAAAAACTCGTCAGCCAAAAAGCCCTTGCGGGCCTTTTTAGCTATTACTCTGTGGGGCGCTTTTTGAATGACTTGCTTTCAATGATGGCCTGGCCTTCGCCAACTTCTTGCTCCATCATCGCGCGAACCTTAAGCGGCAAGCCGAACAAGGTGATGAAGCCCTGCGCGTCTTTGTGGTCGTAAAGGTCGCCAGTCTTGAAGCTCGCGATGCTTTCGTTGTACAAGCTGTATTTGCTTCCTGAACCAGCTCCGCGAATCATTCCCTTGTGGAGGTAAACTTTCGCCCAACCAGTAACAGTCTCTTCTGTCTTGTCTACAAAAGCCATGCAAGAGTCGAACAAGGTTGTGAACCATTTTCCGTCGTAGATCAATTCAGCAACCTTTACAGAAAGCTGCTGCTTGTAGTGGTATGTGTCGCGGTCAAGGCAAAGGTGGTCCATCATGCGGTGGGCAAAGTACAAAATCGCTCCGCCTGGAGTTTCGTAAACGCCGCGGCTCTTCATTCCAACGCAGCGGTTTTCGCAAATGTCAACCAAGCCTACGCCGTGCTTTCCGCCAATCTTGTTCAACTTTGTGAGCAAAGAAAGAGCGTCCATCTTCTTTCCGTTGATGGCAACCGGGATTCCCTTTTCAAAGTCAATCTTTACGTACTCGCCTTTTTCAGGAGCCTCTTCGGGAACCGTTGTGTTCTTGAGCATGTGCGGATAGTTTGGAGCGTTCTCAGTCTTCTCCAATTCCAAGCCTTCATGGCTAAGGTGCCAAATGTTTTCGTCGCGGCTGTACGACTGGTCATGCTTCATTGGAACTTCAAGCTTTCTGTCCTGAAGATATTTGATTTCGGCCTCGCGGCTGTCCATGTCCCATTTTGGGTCGCGCCAAGCGGCGATTACCTTAATGTCCGGAGCGAAGGCTTTGATTGCAAGCTCAAAGCGAACCTGGTCGTTGCCCTTTCCTGTGGCGCCGTGACAAATCGCGACGGCTTTTTCTTGGCGAGCGTACTCTACCAAAATTTTTCCAATAAGAGGACGGGCTGTAGAAGTTCCCAAAAGATATTCGTCTTCGTAAACGGCGTTTGCCTTAAGGGCCGGCCAGCAATATTCTTCAATGTATTCTTGGCGAGCGTCTACAACATAGCAAGCGCTGGCGCCTGTCTTGAGGGCGCGGTTTTTAATTTGCTTCCAATTGTCGCCCTGTCCAACGTCGATGCAAACCGCGATTACGTCGTAGTCGTAGTTTTCTTTAAGCCAAGGAATGATGACTGTTGTGTCAAGTCCGCCTGAATAAGCCAAAACAACTTTGTCTTTTGCCATAA
>JAILDQ010000095.1 GCA_024689365.1 Treponema sp.
GTTTTTTTAGCGGGCGCTTTTTTCGCGGCGGGCTTTTTTTCGCCAAAGAGCTTTTCGTCAATTCGGTCCGAAAGGCTTTGCTCTTTTTGCTCGCCGCCTTCAACCTTCAGCACAACTCCAAGGGGGTCATAGTAAAGGTGAACTTCTTTTTTATCCAAAACGGCTCTTCCGCCAAAAAGGATTTTTTTAATCAAGCGCTCCAAATAGCGGTTTGTTTTGTGAAAGCCTTTTTTTCCGTCGCAAAAGGCGGACCTGGCAAGGGCGTTCCTAAAGTAAACGGCGCTTTTTGCCAAAACGTCGTTGTTCAAAGGCATTCCCCTAAAGGACAAGTATTTAATGAAGAAAATCGCGATTGTGCGCGTGTTGTAATTTTCAAAGGGATGAAGGGCCCACAAGTCGCTGATGAAGGAAGCGCAATGCTTTACCGTTTGCTTTGAGTCCAAGTTCTCAAATTCAAAGAGGGTTTCGGCCTCAAAAAGTTTGTTCAGCTTGTTTTGGATTGTCGCGGCTTTTGGATAAACTAGGGAAAGGCCGTCGAGCGCCCATTCTTTTTTTGAAAGGTTTGCCGTTCGCAAAAGCTCTGGGTTTTCCATAAGGCCGCCAAAAAGAGCCTTTCGAATTTGCACCAATTCAAATTGCGACAAGCTGAATTGGTTTTGAAGTATGTTCACAAACATTCGGACAGAAACGATGTCGGCCTCGTTCTTTAAATTCTCGCATTCGTCAAGAAGCGCCTCATCGGGCAAGGAGCCTTCGATATTTTTCTTTGCGATGTCAATGACTTTTGAAGAAATCTTCATAGCGTCAACGGCCTGCAAGGCCATGACTGTTTTCCATATTATGAGTTTATCATTTGCGTCCATTCTTCTATTTTAGCGCGTTTTTTTCAAAAAAACAAGGGAAAGGAGAATAAAACAAAAAACTTGCTAAATCCGGATTTGTCTGTTAAAATTATAGCAAGAGGTTATAAAAAAATGGCAATGAGATTAGTGACACGTTCCGATTTTGACGGATTGGCTTGCGGCGCGCTTCTTCTTGAGGCCGGCGTCATCGACCATTGGACTTTCGCCCACCCAAAGGATTTGCAGGACGGCCTTGTCCCCATCGATTCCAACGACTGCCTTGCAAACGTTCCTTTTGTTGAAGGCTGCGGACTTTGGTTCGACCACCATTCAAGCGAATTTGAGCGGAACGAGCTTAAGGGAAAATACAAGGGCGAAAGCCGCATCACTCCTTCTTGCGCCCGCATCATATACGAATATTACGGCGGAAAGGAAAAGTTCCCCAACTACGGCGAGCTTATGGAAGCCGTTGACAAGGTTGACTCGGGAAACCTGACGATTGACGAAATTCAAAACCCCAAGGGCTGGATTTTGGTCGGCTTTTTGATGGATCCAAGAACGGGCCTTGGCCGTTGGCGCCAATTCACGGTTTCAAACTACCAGTTAATGGAAAAATTGATGGTGGCCTGCCGCGACAAGTCTACGGAAGAAATTCTTGCGATGCCCGACGTAAAGGAAAGAATCGAAGTTTACCAAGAGCAAACGCAAAAATTCACCGAAATGGTAAAGGCCCACACTTCAGTTGACGGAAACCTCATAATTTCCGACCTTCGCGGCGTGGATCCGATTTACACGGGAAACCGCTTTATGATTTACAGCATGTATCCAGAGCAGAACATTTCAGCCTGGATTGTAAACGGAAAGGGCGGACACGGATGTTCGGCGGCTGTTGGCTACAGCGTTTTGAACAAAACTTGCAAAGTGAACGTAGGAAGCTTGATGCTTAAATACAACGGCGGCGGCCACGAAAAGGTTGGAACTTGCCAATTCTCGGACGAGAACATGGCGACTGACCTTCCAAAAATGCTCGCCGAACTCAAGGACTTGGCCAACAAGTAAACTGTCATGCGCGTGTTAAATTCCTTGTCGGACTTGAACATTATGAGAATTCTCCGCTTGATTTGGCAAAGCAAAAAAGTGAGCCGGGTCGAAATCGCGTCGATTCTTAAAATGGACAAGTCCACGGTGACCAAAATCATTGCCGAATTAATCGACAGGAATTTGGCGCGCGAGGCGGAGTCTGGCGAAAGCGGACCTCAAGGCGGAAGAAAGCCGGTTTTTTTGGAAATCAACGGTTCTTACGCTTGTTCGGGCGGAATAGAAATCAATCCCGAGCGAATTTACGTTTGCCTTGAGGACTTTTGCGGAACGATTCTCTTTGAGTATTTGCAGGAAATAACCCCTGAATCCTACGAGCAAAAGGGCTTTTTGGGCTTTCTTCGCGAGGGAATCGATTTATTGCAAGCCAACGCGGACCGTTTGAGGGTAAAAATCGCGGGCATCGGAATCGGCATTCCGGGAATGGTTGACGTTGAGAACGAAACAATCATTCAGTCAATTCCGCTTTTAATAGAAGAAAGCCTGAGCGTTCAAAAAGAAGTCCAGCTCTGGACAAAGATTCCGATTTTTATCGAAAACGACGCCCGCTGCTGCTGCTACACCGAGCAAATTTTGGCGAAAAATCCAAACGCCAAGAACATAATGTTCGTTTTGGCTGAACACAGGCCCCTGCAGCCCGTAAAGGATTCGCCCAAAAATTTGAGCGTTGGCCTTGGCCTTATTCTAAACGGAAAAATTTACCACGGGGCCAATTCCACCGCCGGAGAATTCCGCAGCGTTGACTGGCAGAGCCCCAGCAAAACCCAATTCTCGCCGGGAAGCGAAAGCCTTCCAAACCTTGACGGAGAGGCGGCCGCCAAAACCTTGCGCGAGTTGGCGAAAAACATCGCTTTTTTGGTCAACACCCTTTCGCTCGATGTGGTTTACGTCGGAGGCTTGGAAAAAAGCCGCGCCGAGGAAATCGTAAAATTCATCCGGGAAGAAATCGTCTACCTTTGGCCATACGCTTGGAACAAAACGACGGTCGTATCAACGGCTTCGGTTTCGCAAAGGGCGGTAAGCTACGGCGCGGCGACAAAGGTTTTGGACAAGCTTTTTAGCGTTCCCGAACTTGACGAGGGCGGCCGAAAAAGAAAGGCGCCCGCCTTTTCTCCCTACCAATACCTCTTGTCTTTAAAATAACATTTTTCGATAAAAAAATCGGTAACTTTTTATTGACGGATTTCCTCTTATAAATTAAAATAAATCTATATGAAGAATTTAATGACATTAGACCAGGCTCAGCCTGAAGTCCAGAGAAAATTCATGGCCGGAGTCTACATTAGAATGACAATGGCCCTTTTGATTACCGCGGCCGTGGCTTGGTACGCCGCCCAATCCGAGCAGATAATGGGAATCATCTATTCCCACAAGGGCCTTCCCTTTTACGGCCTTATGATTTTGGAATTGGCCCTGGTAATAATTCTTTCGGCCTTCATTCACAAAATGAATTCCTTTGCGGCGCTTTTCTTTTTCATTGTATACAGCGTGATAAACGGACTGACCTTTAGCTCGATTTTCTTTGTCTATGAATTGGGCTCGGTTTACCACATTTTCTTGATAAGCGCCTTGATGTTCGCGGCGATGAGCGTTTACGGCATGTTCACAAAGACAGACTTGACCAGCGCCGGCCGTTATTTGACGATGGCTTTGATTGGCCTTTTGATCGCCGGCTTGGTGAACCTCTTCCTTAAGTCAAACGCCTTCAATTGGATTACAAGCCTCATCGGAGTTGGAATCTTCATCGGATTGACGGCTTACGACACCCAGCGCTTGATGAGAATCGGCGTAAAGAACGACGGAAGCGAGAAATTCCAAAAGATGGCCGTAATCGGCGCCTTGGAACTTTACTTGGACTTCATAAACATCTTCATAAAAATGCTTAGTCTTTTTGGAAAGCGAAGATAGGCGGAAGAATGGCTCAAAGAATAATCATCGTTGGCGGCGGCGTCGCTGGCCTTACAGCAGGAATTTACGCGCAAAAGGCGGGCTTTGAGTCCGAAATCTACGAGAAAAATCCAGTTCTAGGCGGCCAATGCACAGGCTGGAAACGAAAAGATTTTTTCATCGACAATTGCATAACTTGGATGACAAACGGAGCGCCAAAATTCCCCATCTACAAAATGTGGAAGGCCGTGGGCTTTTTGGGCGACGAAAACGGAAATCCAATCATGGCCCGCCAGCACGAAGCCTTTTGGACTTCGGAACTTGACGGCCAATCCTACACTTTTTGGGCCGACTTAAAGCGCGCTAAAAAAGAAATGCTGGAATTGTCGCCGGCCGACAAAAAGGAAATCAACGCCTTCTTTTCGGCGGTGAAAATGTGCGAGCACTTGCGCGTGCCGTTCACCGCTCCGCTGGACATGATGAACCTTTGGGATTTGACAAAGCTTGGCTTGAGAATGATTCC
>JAILDQ010000106.1 GCA_024689365.1 Treponema sp.
CTTGGCCTTGCCGAAAACTTCCCGCTCGCCTTCTACAAGGCGCAAGAAGCCGCCGGCTCTGAATTGCCGCACGCCCCAGCCGCTTGGGAAAACAAAAAGGTTTTGATTTCCCTCAGCAACAAGGAAAGCCAAAAGGACGAAGTTCTTACAATCGGAAAAACTTTGAAAGACCTTGGCTTCACTTTGGTGGCCACGCAAGGAACCGCGGACTTCTACAACTCAAACGGAATTAAGTGCGATGTAGTAAACAAAATCGGCGCCGGCCGCCCGGACGTTGTTGACATGATTATGAACAAGGAAGTTTGCCTTGTAATCAACACGCCAAAAGCAAAGCGCAACTACGCCGAAGACAGAAAAACAATCCGCAAGGTTTGCCTTAAGTACAAGGTTTCCTACATCACAACTTTGGCCGGCGCTCTTGCAGCCGTTAAAGGCATCGAAGCCGTCAAGAACGGTAACGGCGGCGAAGGCGGAGTCAAGAGCTTGCAGGAATACCACAGCTTGATTAAATAATCCGTCATCCTAGCCATTTTCAGGATGAAAGATAAAGGGCCCGTTCCGACTTTTGTTGGAGCGGGCTTTTTTTTGCTTGCCCACAAATGTCATCTTTGCTAGAATAAAAATATGGAACAAAATGTTAATAAAAAAGTCAATTCTATTTTAGCCGCCTTTGCAATTTCTGCAATAATATTTATTTTTTCATACATCGCGCTAGCCTTTAGTTATGGCGATCCAAAAGATTTTTTAAACCCTGTGATTTTCTCTCAATTAGCCGTTGGAATTGTCATAAGGCTTTTTCTTTCTTTGTCCGCGATTTATATTTTTCTCCGCAATCAAAAAAATCCTTTTTCAAACAAGACGCTGAAGATTTTTGTTTTTACCGCAATCTCAATCGCCGCGCTTTGCTTTCTTTGTTTGACGGGGTAAGGCCTGAAGCGAAATTCGCGAACTTGAAAATTCCAAGAAAAAAGAAAATGGCGTCCGCTAGAACCGCAAAAAACCGCGCGACAAACCAAGGGTTTTTGATAAGCCTTCCTATTCCTAAAGAAATAAAGTTTGAAACGCATTCGCTTGCAGGAAAATACAAAAGCTTTTGATTGATGTAAAAAAATTTTTCAAACAATTCAAGATTATCTTTTATAAGGCTTGATAAGGCCGCTCGGGTTATGGCCACAAGGATGCAAAGAACGGCGATTGAGATTGCGGTAAAAACAAAAATCTTCAGCGTCTTGTTTGAAAAGGGTTTTTTTTGATTGCAGCGAAAAATGAAAATCGCGGCCAAAGAAAGAAAAAGCCTTATGACAATTCCAACGGCTAATTGAGAGAAAATCACAGGGTTTAAAAAATCTTTTGGATCGCCATAACTAAAGGCCAGAGCGATGTATGAAAAAATAAATGTTATTGCAGAAATTGCAAAGGCGGCTAAAATGGAATTGACTTTTTTATTAACATTTTGTTCCATATTTTTATTCTAGCAAAGATGGCATTTGTGGGCAAGCAAAAAAAAAAGGCCCGCTCCAACAATCGCTGGAAGGGGCCTTTTGTCATTCGTTCTGAAAATTATCAGGATGACGGATTATTTAATCAAGCTGTGATATTCCTGCAAGCTCTTAACACCGCCTTCGCCGCCGTTACCGTTTTTGACGGCTTCGATGCCTTTAACGGCTGCAAGTGCGCCGGCAAGTGTTGTGATGTAAGAAACCTTGTACTTGAGACACATCTTACGGATAGTCTTTCGGTCTTCGGCGTAGTTGCGCTTTGCCTTTGGAGTGTTGATTACAAGGCAAACTTCCTTGTTCATAATCATGTCAACAACGTCCGGGCGGCCGGCGCCGATTTTGTTCACTACGCCGCACTTGATTCCGTTGTCGTTGTAGAAGTCCGCCGTTCCTTGTGTTGCCACCAAAGTGAAGCCAAGGTCTTTCAAAGTTTTTCCGATTGTAAGAACTTCGTCCTTTTGGCTTTCCTTGTTGCTGAGGGAAATCAAAACCTTTTTGTTTTCCCAAGCGGCTGGGGCGTGCGGCAATTCCGAGCCGGCGGCTTCCTGAGCCTTGTAGAAGGCAAGCGGGAAGTTTTCGGCAAGGCCAAGAACTTCGCCAGTCGAGCGCATTTCTGGTCCAAGAATCGGGTCAACGCCAGGGAAGCGGTTCCAAGGCAATACGGCCTCTTTCGCTCCGTGGTAAGGAATGACCTTGTCCTTAAGGCCGAGCGATTCAAGAGATTCGCCGAGCATCATGCGGGTGGCAAGGCGAGCCATCTGCGTGTCGCAAACTTTTGAAACAAGCGGAACCGTTCTTGAGGCGCGCGGGTTGGCTTCGATAACGTAAACCTTTCCGTCTTCAATCGCGTACTGCATGTTCATAAGGCCGCAAACGTGGAGGCTTTCGGCAATCTTCTTTGTGTATTCCTTGATTGTGTCCAAGTTATTTTGAGGAATCGATACCGGCGGAAGAACGCATGCCGAGTCGCCTGAGTGAATGCCGGCAAGCTCAACGTGTTCCATAACGGCCGGAATGTAAACGTGGTTGGAATCCGCAAGCGCGTCGGCTTCGCATTCCAAAGCGTTTTTCAAGAATCGGTCGATCAAGAGCGGACGGTCGGGCGTTACGCCAACAGCTTTTTCTACATATTCCTTGAGGGTCGCTTCGTCGTAAATTACTTCCATTCCGCGTCCGCCCAAAACGAACGACGGACGAATCATAATCGGGTAGCCGATTTTGTCGGCGCAAGCCTTGGCTTCGTCAAAGTTGATGGCCATTCCGCTTTCGGGCATCGGGATTTCCAATTTTTCCATCATGTGGCGGAAGAGGTCGCGGTCTTCGGCAATGTCGATTGAGTCGATGGAAGTTCCCAAAATGTTCACGCCGTTTTCCTGAAGCTCGCGGGCGATGTTAAGGGGTGTCTGTCCGCCAAACTGAACGATGACGCCATAAGGCTTTTCTTTTTCATAAATCTGAAGAACGTCCTCTGTTGTGACCGGTTCAAAGTAAAGCTTGTCTGAAGTGTCGTAGTCAGTTGAAACGGTTTCCGGGTTGCAGTTTACGATGATTGTTTCGTAGCCCAATTCTTTCAACTGCATGGCGGCGTGGCAGCAGCAGTAGTCGAACTCGATTCCCTGTCCGATTCTGTTCGGGCCGCCGCCCAAAATCATAATCTTCTTTTTATTGTCGGTGGCGGTAGACTTGTCTTGGGCGTTGTATGTTGAATAGTAGTAGTTGGCGTTCTTCACGCCGCTTACCGGAACCGCAAGCCAAGCTTCATTTACGCCAAGTTCCTTGCGGCGGTTGCGGATGTCTTTTTCTGAAACTTTAAGAATCTTTGAAAGGTACTTGTCGCTAAAGCCGTCTTTTTTGGCCTGAATCAAAAGCTTGTCTTCTGGAACGCGGCCTGGGTTTTTGAGCATTTCTTCCTCAAGGTCAACCAATTCCTTCATCTGCTCAAGGAAGTACATTTTTACGTATGTGATGTCGTGAAGTTTTTCAAGAGGAACGCCCTTGCGGATTGCTTCGTACAATTGGAAGTAGCGTTCGCTTGAAGCGGTTTTTAGCATTTCGCAAAGTTCGTCGGCTGACTTTCTGTTAAAGTCTTTTGCAAAGCCCAAGCCTGAGCGGCCGTTTTCCAAACCGCGAATGGCTTTTTGGAAAGTCTCTTTGAATGTTTTTCCGATTGACATTACTTCGCCAACGGCCTTCATGCTCGTTCCAAGCGAATCTTCTACGCCGCGGAATTTTTCAAAGGCCCAGCGGGCAAATTTAAGAACAATGTAATCTCCGTCCGGCGCTCCGCCCGGAGTGTATTTTTCCAAAGTTCCGTCGCGCCAGTAAGGAATTTCGTCAAGCGTCAAGCCGGAAGCGAGTTTTGCGGAAATCAAGGCGATTGGGAAGCCCGTTGCCTTTGAAGCCAAGGCTGAAGAGCGGGAAGTTCTTGGGTTGATTTCGATGATTACCACGCGGCCTGTTTTTGGATTGTGCGCGAACTGAACGTTTGTTCCGCCGATAACTCCGATTGACTCAACAATTTTAAAGGCGTCTCTCTTAAGGCGCTCTTCAAGCTCCTTGTCGATAGTCATAAAGGGCGCTGAGCAGAAAGAGTCTCCGGTGTGAACGCCAACCGCGTCGATGTTTTCTATAAAGCAGATGGCAATCATTTGGTTTTTGGAATCGCGGACGACTTCAACTTCAAGCTCTTCCCAGCCAAGAATTGACTCTTCAATCAAACACTGGTGTGTCATGGAAAGGTCCAAACCGTTTCCGACGATTGTGCGAAGCTCTTCAACGTTGTAGCAGAAACCGCCGCCCTGGCCGCCCATTGTGTAAGCCGGACGAACTACAAGAGGAAAGCCGATTTCTTCTGCGATTTTTTCCGCGCCTTCTATTGTATGGCAAATGCCTGAGCGAGGAGTGTCGATTCCAAGCTTTTGCATTGTTTCCTTAAAGATTTCGCGGTCTTCTCCGCGCTCGATGGCGTCAAGATTAACGCCGATTACCTGAACGCCGTACTTGTCAAGAACGCCGGCCTTGTTCAATTCCATGGCCATATTCAAGCCTGTCTGGCCGCCAAGGTTTGGAAGAAGGGCGTCGGGGCGTTCCTTTTCTATGATTTGAGAAAGACGCTCAACGTTAAGGGGCTCGATGTAAGTGGCGTCCGCCATAACCGGGTCGGTCATGATTGTGGCTGGGTTTGAGTTTACCAAAACGATTTTGTAGCCTTGTTCGCGCAAGGCCTTGCAAGCCTGGGTTCCTGAATAGTCAAACTCGCAAGCTTGGCCGATAACAATCGGGCCTGAACCAATAATCAAAACTTTGTTGATGTCTGTTCTCTTCATCTATGTTCTCCTATAAAAGACTTAAAAAAAAAGCGAGTTTCAAAAAAGAAACTCGCCGTTGAATTCAAGAAAAATAAATATGAAGGCTTATTGCGTTTTTGAGAATCCTCATGTCAAGACAATAATAGGCTTTCATATTAAGAAAATACTATAGCGCAAAAGGAAAATTTATGCTAGTAGGCGCG
>JAILDQ010000150.1 GCA_024689365.1 Treponema sp.
CCGGCATAAAGACAGGAGTCTGAACGCTTCCGTGCGGCAAAAAAAGCTCGCCGGTCCTTGCCCTTGAATCAACGCATTTTGTCTTTATTTTAAAAATCGAATTCATTTTTATCCTTAAGTGTGAGTGTATTTCAGCAATACCAAACTGATGCCTATAAATATCACGACAGGAGCCCAAGCGCCGACCAAGGGCGGGAGCATTCCAAACTTTGCCATAAGCATCGTTATCATTTGAGTTACATAGAATAAAACGGCCATTCCCAAAGAAAGCGTAAGGCTTATGACAAAAACATTTCGCTGGCTTTTTCCAGATATTCCGATTGACAAAAAGGCGACAATCAAAACAACAAAGGGAAATGAAAATTTATTATAGTACTGGCTTAAGCTTTCCGCAAAAGGCAAACCCGCTTTTTGCAAGTGCCTGATGTAAGCCTTGCTTTCGGCCACTGTCGCGGACTCAACGGAAATCGTATTGTTCCTAAAAGTTTCTGGCGGCTCTGTCAATTCCATTTCATCAACTGTATTTACAGAACCGCATTTTAGCATTCCGTCTTCGTAAATATATTCCACTCCCGCCTGAATATACCAATGGCCGTCGTCATTATCCCAAAAAGCCGCGTCAGCGTAAATAATTGAAACGAGCTCTCTATTTTCGTTTCTGTCAACGACATACAATTGATGAATGCTTTTTCTTTCATCGTCGTAATACGCGGCCTTGTAAATTTTTCTTCCATCTTCGCTTATTATGACTATATTGTCGTTGCTTTGATTTTTTTCTTGGCGCAAGGCCTTTGTCTTTAACTCTTCATACTTAAGGCTGCTTTTAACAACAACTTTATCTTGAAATATAAAAAGGCCAACCGAGAGAGCGGCTGCAAAAACAATCAAGGGCATCGACCATCTTATCAAAGAAATGCCGGAAGCGAACAAGGCCGTCAACTCATTCTTTGAATACAAAGAACTCAGCATGAAACAAGACGCGAACAAAACGCTCAAAGGAACGGCCCAAGTGAAAGTCTTTGGCAGAAAATTCAGCATAATCGTTCCAACCACCGCGGGCGGAACGAAATTAAAGATGTACTTCCAAATATTCATCATCAAGTCAACCAACTCCAAAATAAAGGCGAAGGTTATCATTGAGCCTATAAAAAGAGGAAGAAAAAGCCTGTATATATAAAAAACAAGTTTCATTTTTTTCGCGCAAAAAAATAGAAAATAAATGCCGCCACGCCAACAACAGTGTTTGGAAGCCACATCAAAATAAAGCCGTTGAATCCGTTTCTATAACCCAGTTGAATTCCAACAGTCATCATCGCCCAATATAAAAACGAAATGAAAATTCCTACAACCAAACCAATCGTTTGTCCGTTTACCTTTCCAAAAAGCAAAGCCAAGGGCATTGCCAAAAAAGCGAAAAAGAAAGAGCCGAATGGAAGCGAAAACTTTTTGTTGTATTCCAAAACATTCATATTCAACTCGCGAGGCACTGTGGCTGGATTTTTTTTCATTTCTTTAATTTTAACGCCCAAATCGTGGCTAGTCAATTCTGAAGGAGAAACGCGGCGGTCAAAATTAAATACAGTGCTTTCAAAAAGATGCAAGGACATGACCTTTGACTTCAACAAGTCAAAATCGTTCATTTTTTCTTTGTCCAAAACAATTACTGTCGCGTCGCTCATCTCAAAGCGCATGCTCACGCCCTTGTATTCGCCGGAATCAACGTGAGTGTCGCCGGCGACAATTATCCTTTGGTTTCCGGAATCGTCAAGGTCAAACAATATCAAGTCGCTGACGTCCTTTTCCTTTACTTCGCCAAAAACAACGGTCGTATTGTTCATTCGCTTAACGCTTCGCGCTTCTATTTCCATCGTAGGATTTTGCGAAATGCTTTTTCTGAGTTGGTCGCGGGTTTTAGAAGTGCCCAAAGGCAAAAGATAGTCGTTCACAAAAAAAGAGAAGATGGAAATCAAAACGCCCATAATCAAAATCGGACGCAGCAAAAGCCTTCCCAAA
>JAILDQ010000293.1 GCA_024689365.1 Treponema sp.
CTTGTCGCCTTCGCCGAAGATTCTTTGTCCTTCGGGCAAAACCTCAAGCTTGATTGAAGGCGGCGTGTTCTTTACGATAACAGGGCTTTTCTTTGTGGAATTTTTATTCTTGCGCTCGTCGG
This sequence comes from Treponema sp., assembly GCA_024689365.1. Lineage (GTDB taxonomy): Bacteria > Spirochaetota > Spirochaetia > Treponematales > Treponemataceae > Treponema_D. The sequence goes on from JAILDQ010000293.1 coordinate 123, forward strand.
TCGCGGTGATGTAATAGAAGTACTCACCGTCGGGAGCGGTTTCGCCGTTGTCAAAGGCGCCGTTCCAAACGACTACAGGAGGAACTTCTACAGACCTCTTTTTAGAGATAACCTGCTTAAAAAAACTTTTCGCGTTGAAAGACGTGGGCAAGGCGACCTTGTTTCCGATTGTTCGCACAACTTTTCCGCTTGCGTCCTCGATGACCAAGGCCCAGCCGGTGATTTTGCTCTTGTCCTTCACGCTGAATTTAACTTCCAGCGCGTCTTGAACGCCGTCGCTGTTAGGAGAAATGTATTTTGGCTGGTTGGCGGCGTCGGCGGCAAAAAGCGCCGTTGTCAATGCTCCCGCCAAAAAGAATGCCGCTGCTCGAAGTTTTTTCATTTTCATGCTCCCCAATTATTAAAAAATTCCGCCTAAAAAGACCCTATTCCATTTCGATGTCCGGACCAGACCTGTCTTTTTGTCCCAAGCGCAAGGCGGCGCCAAGGCTGAACATGTTGATGTCATAGTCAACGTTCTTCCAAGCCGCGGACGGACAAAGCTCGCTCTTAGACCAATCATGCTTCTTTACGAAATCGCTTGAGCCCATTCCAATGTTAAACTTGAACACGACTCCAAGAGTCGGAAGCCAAGAATTGCAATCGTAATAGGCTTCGCGCGCGTTGAATTCCCAAGAAGAATTGATTTGCACAAAGTCGCAAATGCGCATTTGAACGCCTGTGTCAAATATAAAATTCATAAAGAAGGGAGTGGTTACATCCGCAGACACGCCCAAGACAAAATTTTCAGTCTGAATCAACTCGGCCGCGGCTCCAGCCCTGATTGCGAAAAAGCCCGGGTAGCCCTGCCAATCCATATATTTATTGAAGGTTTTTCCAATGTTGTTTGTTGACACGGCAACCCTGAAATTCTTGAGGGGACCAAGGTCGCCAAAGTCGTAAAGGGCGCCTGCGTCAAGGGTAAGCATCCAGTCTTTTGCGAATTCCCACCTGTAGCCAAAGCCAAGGCCTACGCCAATGTAAAGTCTGTCCATAAATTGCTTTGACGCGAAACTCTTGATGTGAAAGCTGTCGCCCAAAGGCATGTTCAAAAATTCGTTAAGGATGAATTCGATTTCGCCGCCAAAAGTGGCCCAATCTGTTGGAATCAAAATTCCGGTTCCAAAGGCTTGGGCGTACTTTTTGTTGCCCCGCCATTTTGGCAGTCCGTTGACCATTCCTGTGTAGCCCAAATCAAGGGTGACGCGCTCTTCCAAGCCAATCAAGGCCGGGTTGATTGTTCCGCTTGCGGGAATGATTGATTCAAGGCCGCCGCCAGCGACTGAAATTCCGCCCGTCAAAAGCTCGGGATGGCTCAAATAAAACAAATTCTCGCCCTGAACCGGCGAATTGTAGGCGAAAACAGCGCCCAAAGAAAAAAGTCCGGCAACCAAAGACAAAAAGCTTTTCTTCATAAAAAGACTCCCCTATAATTTATTTTGATATAGCGCCAATAATTATAACAGATTTAAAAAGAATAATCTATAGAAAACCGCCTTTAATTTTATTGAAAGAATTCTCCCGATAAAACAAAAAAGCCTGCCCAAAATCATGGACAGGCCCTTTTCGTTGAAGATTTTTTTTTACTTCAACTTCTTGTAGCCGTAAACAGCCGCGTCTCCGAGCTCTTCCTCAATGCGGATAAGCTGGTTGTACTTGGCCATGCGGTCAGTGCGGCTCATAGAGCCAGTCTTAATCTGGCCTGAGTTTGTGGCAACGGCGATGTCGGCGATTGTCGTGTCCTCAGTTTCTCCAGAGCGGTGTGAAGTTACGGTTGTGTATCCGTGGCGGTGGGCCATTTCGATCGCTTCAAGAGTTTCTGTCAAAGAACCAATCTGGTTAACCTTGATGAGGATTGAGTTTCCGGCGCCCATCTTGATTCCCTTTTCAAGGAACTTTACGTTAGTTACGAAGAGGTCGTCGCCAACGAGCTGGCAGCGGTCGCCGATTTTGGCTGTAAGTTTTTTCCAGCCTTCCCAGTCGTTTTCGTCAAGGCCGTCTTCGATAGAGTCGATCGGGTACTTTGTGATGAGCTCTTCAAGGTAGGCGATCTGCTCGTCGTCGCTCAATTCTTTTCCGTTGGGGTCTTTTGGAGTTCCGTTTGAAAGCTGCTTGTAGTTGTAGTAGAACTTTCCGTTCTTTTCCACTGAGAATTCTGAAGAGGCGCAGTCCATGGCAATCTTAACGTCG
>JAILDQ010000173.1 GCA_024689365.1 Treponema sp.
GCGTCTTCCTCAAAATAAACGATTCTGTCTTTTTTGCCTTTTCCCGTAACCAAGGCGCTTTTTCCGCCGTTAGTTATGTCGCTTAATTTTAGGGAAGCCAATTCGGCCACGCGGCAGCCGGATGAATACAAGAGTTCAAAAAGGGCCTTGTCGCGGCTTTGCCACAAGAGCGCTTTTTTTTGGGGAGCCGCGCAAAGTTCGTCAACTTCCGTTCCTGTCATAAAATTGGGCAAATGCTTGGGGCTTTTTAAGCTTTTGATTTGCAGCGCGGGATTGATTTTTATGCGGCCAAATTTCAGGCTGTAGGCAAAAAGAGAGCGCAAACTGGCTATAAAGCGGTTTATGCTGGCCACCGAATATTTTTGGGCGCTCAAAGAACCGACGCAAAAGCGCAAGTCTTGCAAGCTGATTTTGTCAACTTCCGTGTCCGGCCCTAAAAATTCGGCCAACTTTTTGTAGTCTTCCTTGTAGGACAAAACAGTGTTGTCCGTCATTCCCCGAACGGTTGAAAGGTAGACTAAAAATTCTTCGCAAGACTCGTTCAGCGTCATACTTTATTCGGCGCTTTCCTTTTTGCCTTTCTTGTCCTTTTCCTCGTCGTCGGCGGAGTGCAAGTAATCGCAGTCTGGATTTATGCAGCTCTTGTAGGCGCCGTTTTTCTTGTCGTATTTTTCAACAAGGAACCAGCCGCATTTTGGACAATAAGAGTCAATCGGCTTGAAGTGGCTGATGAAAGTGCATTTGGGATAATTGGTGCAGCCGTAAAAGGCCTTTCCCCTGCCCTTTGTCTTTCGCTCTACAATTTCGCCGCCGCAACCTGGAACCGGGCATTTTGCAAGCGGAACTGACTTTGTGTTGTGGCAAGCCGGAAAGCCCGAGCAAGCCAAGAAAAATCCAAAGCGGCCGAGTTTTTTAATCATCGGCTTTCCGCAAAGCTCGCAAACCTTGTCGGTCTTTTCGTCCAAGAAGCCCTTGACGCTTTCAGTTCCTTCCATAACTTGGTCAACCCGCTTTATGAAAGGCGAATAGAATTGGCCGATCATGTCCGTCCAAACCAATTCATCCTGCTCAACTTTATCCAAGTCATTTTCAACTTGCGCGGTGAATTCTTCGTCGATGATTTCAGGGAAAGACTCAACCAAAATTTTGCTGATCATTTTTCCGAGCAAGGTCGGAACCAATTGCTTGTTCGTTCTTGTAACGTAATAGCGGTCAAGCAAAACGCTGATAATCGGAGCGTATGTTGAAGGCCGTCCGATTCCCCGCTCTTCCAAAGTCTTTACGATTGAAGCGTCGGTGTAGCGGGCCGGACCTTGCGTGAAGTGCTGCTCGGGATAAAAAGTTCCGCTGGCCAAGACTTCCCCTTCCTTAAGTGAAGGGAGAGAGCCTGTCGCGTCTTCTTTTGAAGAAAGCAAGTGAATTACATTGTAAAAGCCCTTGTCAACAATTTTGCTGGCGCTGGCCCTGAAGGTCGCGTCGCCGGCCGTGATTTCCGCGCTGGTGGTGCGGGTCTTCGCGTTGTTCATTTGGCTTGAAACCAAGCGCTCCCAAATGATTGTGTAAAGGCGCAATTGGTCGCGGGTCAAATACTCTTTCACGCTGTCGGGCGTGTAAGAAACGTAAGTAGGCCTAATGCCTTCGTGCGCGTCTTGAGCGCCTTTTCCAACGGCGTATTCAATAGGGGCTTCCGGCAAATCGTTCGGATAATTTTTTTGTATCCATTCGCGGATTTCCGTCAATGCGGTTTGCGAAATGCGGACACTGTCGGTTCTCATGTAAGTGATAAGACCCACGCGGGTTGTTCCGATGTTTACGCCTTCGTACAATTGCTGGGCGATTTGCATTGTCTTTCTTGAAGTGAAGCCCAAGCGGTTTGCGGCGGCCTGCTGCAATTTAGAAGTCGTGAAAGGCGCCTTTGGACGAACAACCTTGTCGGTCGCCTTGATTCCGCTAACCTTGCATTCGGCGTTTTTAATTTGCTCGATTATTTCGTTAACCTGAGCCTCGCTTTTCAGCGCGGGTTTTTCTCCCTTGTAGGAAACAAGCTGCGCGGTAAAGGATGACTTTCCTTTTGAAAAATCCGCGTCAAGGCTCCAATATTCTTCAGGAATAAAATCCTCAACTTCTTTTTCGCGCTCGCAAATCAAGCGCAAGGCAACTGACTGAACGCGGCCCGCGCTCAAGCCGTTCTTTACTTTGGCCCACAAAAGCGGACTGAGGTTGTAGCCTACCAAACGGTCGAGAATTCGGCGCGCCTTTTGGGCGTTCACTTTTGGCTCCGAAATGTCGCCAGGATGCTTTACCGCTTCCTTGATTGCGATTGGAGTGATTTCGTTGAATACAATTCTATGAATAGGCGCTTCAGTCTTTTCCTTGAGAGCGTTGTTCAAGTGCCAAGCGATGGCCTCTCCTTCGCGGTCGTTATCCGACGCGAGCAAGACAAGGGTTGATTTTTTTGCGTCTTTTTGAAGTTCCTTTAAAAGCTTTGCCTTTCCGCGAACGGTGATGTATTCAGGAGCGAAATTGTGTTCCGTGTCAATCGCCATTCTTGACTTTGGAAGGTCGATCAAGTGGCCCATTGAAGCCTTTACGGTATAACCAGGACCAAGATATTTTTCAATTGTATGAGCTTTTGCGGGAGACTCTACAATTACAAGTGTATTTTTTGCGGCCGCCTTTTTTGAGGAAGCCTTTTTTTCTTTTTTCTCGTCTTTTGTTGTTTTATCCGTTGCTTTTGCCATATTATATAGAAGATAACGCTCTTTTTGCGCATTGTCAAGGGAAAGATTTATAAAAAACGAAAACGCCCCTTTTCAAGGCCATTTAAGGCCGTCATAAGAATAAGATTCTTTGTTCTTATAAAAATTCGCGAATTCTAAAAAGGATGAAAGAACGGGAGCGCCGTCCCTTGCGTAAAAGTCAGGGCTTGCAAGCAATTTCTTTTCAGCTTCCGCGCCCTTTTTAGCCTGCAATTGCCTAAAGACAAATGAAGAAATGTTTTTCGCGCTCTTGCAAAAACAAGCTTCGTGAAAAAAAAGGTCCCGGTTGTAGTCCAAGGCAAAGTCCGCCGTCAACATGGCTCCGCTTCCAGGCGGCGCTTGGACAACCAAGGTTGCCGGCGACAAGCCGGCGATTATTCGGTTTCTGCTTACAAAACGCCATTTTTGTCCTGGAACGCCTGGCGGACATTCGCTAAGAATCACTCCTCCGTTTTGAATGATTCTCGCCGCCAAATTTTTGTGGCAAGCAGGAAAAACGTTGTCCACGCCTCCAGCCAAGACAGCCGCCGTTTTGCAAGAAGGGCTTTTGCCGTCAAAAAAAGCGTCAACCGCTCCTTGGTGGGCTTGGCCGTCCGCGCCAATAGCCAAACCGCTTACAACGCAAAGGCCTGCGCTTGCGGCTTGGTAAGAAAAAACTCGGGAGGCTTCTCTTCCTTCAGGACTAAGGCGGCGGGTTCCGACAACGCTTACGCAAGGAGAAAAAAGCGCCTTTATTTCCCCTCGGTAAAAAAGCGAAAACGGCGGGTCGCATATTTCCTTTAACAAAGGCGGATACAATTCCTGGCCAAAAGAAAGGCATTTTATTCCAAGAGCCTTTGACTCAAGCGCGCTTTTTTTGGCGAGCCGAACCAATTGCGCTCCGTCCCAACGCTTGACTTTTAGCGGCCGCTTTTTATCGCGCTTTGAAAGACTCTCGATTTGGCCGTAAGAGCTTTTCTCCAAAAACAAAAGCGGCTCTTCGTCAGAAAAGCCGCTTTTCGTCAATTCTCCAAAAAGATTTTTCTTTTCAGAAAAGTTTAGAAAATCAATCGCAGAAACCGCGATTAAAAGACTTAAGTTTTCCATAAAAATTCCTCATATATAAGATACAAATTTTTATGTAGAATTTAACTTTATCTTTTAATTTTTTTTTAATTCGTAAACGCCGCGCTTTTCGCAAGCTCGCGATTGGCTTCCGCTTCCGCCTTGCGCTCAGGAGATTTTGTGAGCGAAATTATTTTGTCATACACTTCCACCGATTTGTCAAATTCGTAGTTCATGTAATAAGCGCGAGCCAAAACGAACATCGCGTCTATGTTCTTTGTTTCTATCGTCAAGAGTTTTTCCAAATGCGGAATGGCCTTGTCTTCTTGGCCTAACTCAAAAACGTAAAGAATTGAAAGGCCGTAAAGGGCTCGCGCGTATCTTGGCTCGATTTCTATCGCGCGCAAATAAGCCTCTTCGCTAAGCTTTAAATAATTGTCGCGCTTTTCAGAATAACCGTCAGCGTCGTAATCCATCGCGGCGTGAGACATGTAACCCGCGCAAAGGCCTACGTAATAATAAAGGTTTTGGTTGTCGGGATAATACTCAAGGGCTTTCTCAAAGCTTTTAAGCGCTTCGCCATACATTTTTTTATCCAAGTATCTTGTCGCCAAAATTTTGTGCCATATTCCAATTTGTCCGTTCGCAAGCTGAATGTCCGCGACGCGCTCTTGGTATTTTGAAATCGCGTCTTTCAACTCTTCGATTGAAGTCGGACTTGCAACGCCTTCCTCAATATGCTGCATTCTGATAATTGTCTTGTTGGACTTTGTACAAGACGCGAAAAAGAGCAAACACAAGGCCGTGACAGGCAAAATAATTTTTTTCATGGTCAGTTCCCCTTTTGGGCTTGTCCTTCAAAGGCTTCTTCTTTGTCGGAATGTCCCGGAAAATATTCTTTATGGTAATCACGCAATTCAGAATCGCTTACGTGAGTGTAAATCTGAGTTGTGGCCAAATCTGAATGGCCAAGCAAAGCTTGAACGCTTCTCAAATCCGCTCCCCCGCTCAACAAATGAGTGGCGAAGGAATGACGCAAAGTGTGAACCTTGCAATCGATGCCAGTCATCGCTTCAAGTTCCTTAAAGCGTTTCCAAACTCCCTTGCGGGAAATCGGCTGGCCCTTGTAATTTACAAAAACGGTCGGAACGATTTTCTTCCCGACCAAACGCGGCCTGACTTGAGACAAATATTTTTCAAGCCATTCTTTTGCCGCCGGCCCAAAAGGAACGATTCTTTCCTTGTCGCCTTTTCCGCGAACAAGAAGAAGCTCTTCGTTCATGTGAAGGTTTCCAATTTGAAGGCCGCACGCCTCGCTTATTCTTAAACCGCAAGAATAAATCAGTTCAAACAAGGCGCGGTCCCGAACGCCTAAATCGTTTTTAGTGTCAATCGAAGCCAACAAGGATTCCACTTGATCGACATTCAAAACTCTAGGCAATGAACGGCGAGCCTTTGGTCTGTCAAGAACAAGAGCTTCGTTTTGCTGCCAAACATTTTCCAAAACCAAAAAGGCTCCGAGCGCGCGCAAGGCGCTAATGTCTTTCGCAAGCGTAAGCTCTGAACATCCGTCAGTCTTTCTGCTCGACAAGTAGTACAATAAATCCTTAACAGTCACCTTAGGCAAATCTATATTTTGACGCTCCAGATAGCCCAAAAATTCCTTTGCCGCCGTATTGTATGTTTGCGCCGTCAATTCAGAACGGCCGTCAACCATAATCAAATTGGCGTAGAATTTTTTCAGCGCTTCATCTGAAGTCATCGTCAAAACCTAAAACTAACGCAAATTGATTTCGCGGCTCAAGCCACGGTTTCTCCAACAAGCCGGCTGAGAAATGTCGTCGCTTCCAGAAAAGTTTGCGGGCGGCTCAATCGCAGAGCCTCTCGGCTTTGTCGAATAAGAAGCGGCCAAGTCCTTTCCCAAAGTTCCGCCGTCAACAGCCTCAACGCTTTCTGAGGCATGCTCGCCATAACTTTCTTCAACTTCGTCAAAGATATTGTCATTGCTCTGGCGGCTTGAATTTCTGTGCAAGAGATTGTCAAATTCTCCGTAGTCCAAAATATTTTCGCTGCCGCTCTTCTTGGCTTCCTCTTCGCGAACGTTTTTGACCGCTTCTGAATTTGAGTTCTTCGCAAAACCTGTGGCGATTACAGTAACGCTCAAGTCCTCTTCAGCCATTGTCGAGTCAAATACATTTCCCCAGAAAACACGGCAATTTGGATCGGCGGAAGCGGTGATGATTTTCGCCATTTCTTCCGTTTCGGCCAAAGAAACGTTTCCGCAAGAAGAAACATTGATCAAAATGTTTTTGGCTCCGTCAATGTTCATGTCCTCAAGCAAAGGATTGTTAACGGCGCGAGTGGCGGCGTCTACGGCTCTGTTCTCTCCGTTTCCAACGCCAACTCCAAGCAAGGCGTCGCCCTGGCCCTTCATAGCGGCGGTAACGTCCGCAAAGTCAGTGTTGACTTCGCCAGGCATTGTGATGATGCGAGAGATTCCTTCAACTCCGTGGCGCAACACGTCGTCGGCAACCAAGAAGGCTTGCGTTACAGGAGCCTTTTTATCGATAATCTTTAAAAGCTGCTGGTTTGGAATTACAATCAAAGAGTCAACTTCTTTATGAAGCTTTTCGATGCCGTTTTTAGCGACGCCCATTCTTATAGAGCCTTCAAAATCAAAAGGAGTTGTAACAACGCCGACAGTCAAGGCGCCCATTTCGCGCGCGATTCTGGCAACTACAGGAGCGGAACCAGTTCCAGTTCCGCCGCCCATTCCGGCTGTGACAAAAACCATGTTGGCGCCGGCCAAAATGTTCTTGATGTTTTCCTTGTCTTCTTCCGCAGCCTGCTCGCCAATTTCAGGATTGGCTCCCGCTCCCAAACCGCCGGTAACCTTTTGTCCGATGGCAAGTTTTGTTTCTGCCTGCGATTTGTTGAGCGCCTGCAAGTCCGTGTTGATTACGATAAAATCAACGTTAGGAATCTTGGCGTCAATCATTCGGTTAACGGCGTTAGAGCCGCCTCCGCCGCATCCAACAACCTTGATTTTTGTCGGATTTGGAGTCAAGAGCGTTTTGCCCTCATTGTCCACAACTGAATGGTTCATCATTTTTTTATTCCTCCCACTGTATATATCTACAAATTAAAAAAATGCTTTCTTTAGTTTTTGAAGAATTCCTTCTCCAGAAGAAGCCTGGCGCTTCTTATGCTTGGGATTTCTTGACGCTTGAAGCGCCGCTTCTTTTTGTGAAATCACCAAACCGATTGCGGTAGCCCATTCCGGCTTTCTATAATCTTCTTCTATGCCGCCCAAACTTTCAGGAATGCCCAATCGAACGGCTTCGGTTCCAAAGACATTCATTGCCAATTCCAAAACGCCTTCCATTTGAGCGCCGCCGCCGGTCAAAATAATGTTTCCGCTAAGGCGGGTCAAATCCGTTTTGCGAACAATTTCGCTGCGAACAGTCATGAATATTTCTTCCATTCGCGGCTGAATGATATCGCAAATTTCTGTTTGGCTCGTCATCTCTGGCGGCCGTCCGCCAACACCTTGAATCGCGACTTCGTGAGGGTTGTCAAGAATGTCTTTAAAACAACAACCGTCCTTAATTTTTATTTCCTCAGCGGCCGCCGGCGAAATGCCTTTGACAATCGCGATGTCGTTCGTAACGTAATAGCCGCAGTTCTTCAATGAGAAGCTTGTAAGAGGCGCTCCGTTATGCAAAACCAAAACGTCTGTCGTTCCCGCTCCCAAGTCAATCAAAATCGAGCCAAGGTCCATTTCGTCTTGGTGAACAACGGCTTGCGTCGCGGCCAAAGTTTTTTGCATGATGCGGTCCAAATCGTATCCCGCGCGGTTTACGCAATCGCGAACGTTTTGAATGGCGGTTCTTGAAGCGGTCACAATGTGAATTTCCGTTTCCAATCGAACGCCCATCATGTTAATCGGATCTTTAATTCCGCCAACTTGGTCAACAGTGTAGCTCTTGGGAATTACGTGCAAAATCTCCTTGTCTGGAGCGATCGGCACGCTGCGAGCGTTTTCAATTACCCTTTCAACATCGGCTCTAGTAATCTCGCCGTTGGCCTTTCCGCGCTTTGAAACAGCCGCTTGGCCGCGGGAATTCAAGCATTCAATTTGAGGGCCGCCAATCGCCGCCACGCAAGAAGTGACTTCAAAGCCCGCGTTTTGTTCAGCGGTGTCAATAGCTTCTTTTATAATCGCGCCGGCGGCTTCAAGGTTGACAATCGCCCCGTTCCTTAATCCCTGAGATTTCTTATTGCTAAGGCCGATAATTTCAATTTCGCCGTCCGCAGTCAACTCGCCAATGGCAACTCGAACAGCGCTAGTACCAACGTCAAGGCCGACAATTATATCACTCAAGATTTCCTCCATCATGTGGCGTTCTGTAAGAAACCGAGCCGTAACGCAAATCAATTTCAACGGCGTTAGGCTCAATGGAATTTACAACTTCCAACACTACCATCATATACTGAAGCGCCTCTTCATTCAAGGCTCTGTCGGTCAAAACTCTAGCGCGAGAATTTACGGGAATAATCATCAATTCATAATTGCCGTATTTTTTTGGCATGACGCAAATCTCGGAAATGGCCGCAAAGTACTTTTGCGGAAGAGCCCTGATTTCGTCAATCTGCTCAATCAAAGGCCTGTACTTTGTGGGAATGCGCATTCCGCCAGAAAGAAATTCAACAGGAATTCCTGACACAATCGGAATCGTGCTGTCAAAGTCCATATTTGGATTTTCAAACAAAACGCAATTTTTGTCAATTTGAACAGGAATTGTCTTTCCGCCTTCCCTTACAAAAGTCATCGCGACGCGCTCGCGCTCTTTCACCTTAACTGAAATTTTATCAGGAAAACGCTTTTCGATTTCCACGGATTCGATTCCGCTTACAGCCGAAAGCTTTGCCGCCAACGCGGCTGTGTCAAAACTAAAATAGTTTCCAACGCGCAAACCCATTACTTCTTCCGTCAAATATTCCGCGCTGTAATTGTTCAAGCCGCTAAAAACCACTCGCGGAGGCTGAACGCTGGGACGCACTAATTTGTAAAGCAAAACTTCAACCAAGAGCAAAGCGCACAAAACGCCGACAACGATTTTTATCGTCCGATAAAATTTATCGTCGTTCTTTTCCTTTGGCTTTTCTTTAATTATAAACTGGTCAAATTCACTTGCCACGCTATAATCGCTCATAAACTCCCGCCTCATTTAAAACTTCTAAATCATCATCATCACTTTCTGAAATAATCATGCCTTCGCCAGAATCCCCGTCTTCGCGGGCGGCGTTAATCATGAATCCGCACATGCTCATAGTCACAATCATCGAAGAGCCTCCCGCGCTGAAAAACGGAAGAGGAATTCCAGTTGAAGGAATGGCTCCGCAAACGACCGCCAAATTCGCCAAGGACTGAAAAAAGATTGAAGAAATGCAACCAAAGGTTCCAATCGCTCCAAAACGGTCCGGGCAATTTATGGAAATTTTATAGGCTCGATAGGCAAAGACGCAAAGGATTATAAAATAAAGCGCCACGCCAACAAAGCCCATCGCTTCTGTCCAACCGGCAAAAATATAGTCGGCTTGAACTTCAGGAATGCTGTTTAATTTTATCAAACCGTTTCCGATTCCCTGCCCCCAAAAGCCGCCGGCGCCAATCGCCCTTAACGAAGCGTTTGTCTGATAGTTTACGCCTTGGCTAAATTGCTCGGGATGCAAATAACCGGCGATTCGTTCCATTCGATACGGCTCCCAAACAATCATCATCGCCAAAGCGGGAATTCCAATCACCGCCATCGGAATAAGCCACAAGGTTTTTATTCCGCTGATGAAAAACAAAAGAAGGCATATCAAGAACAAAAAGAGGCCCGTTGAAAAATCGCGCTCGGCGAAAATCAAAATCACAAAGAGCGACATCACGACAACCGCAGGGAAAACTGAGCGCTCTTCAATATTTCTGTCGCGCTGGTATTTGTCAAAGAAATTTGCAAGGTAAAGAATAATTGCAAACTTGGCGAGCTCCGACGGCTGGAATCTAAAGAAAGGAAGCTTTACCCAACGTTTGGCGCCGTTTCGTTCCTCGTTAAGGGCTGGAACAAAAGTGGCTAGCAACAAAAGAACGCAAACCAACATTATGAGAGGAAGCATTCTTCTGATTGTCGAAAGGGGCGCGAAAGCGAAGAACAAGAGGCCGCCAAGCCCCACCGCGCTTGCAAAAAGCTGTCTTTTGACCAACAAGAGTTCGTCGCCAAAAACTTTTCCGCAATAAGAGGATGAGCAAACAAAAAGGGCGCAAATGCCGATTCCCCACATCAAAATAATGGAGACAATCAAGCCTGTGTCGCTTTTTTTGTATTGAGAAATTGGTTTGTCAGGATAAAAACTATAGCCGCCCATTTAAGCTGACAAATCCTCCTTCGCGCTTATTTTTTTCGCAATCAAATCAAAGTTCATTGAATGCGAGGCTTTAAACAAAATAAAATCGTCGTCCTTTGCGTAATCCAAAATAAAGGAGCTTACTTGGTCAACGTCCGCCGAAGAAAAATAGCGAACGTTCGCAAAGCCTGAAAGCTTCGCGGCCTTGGCTCCGTTTTCCATTTCAGGTCCTACAAAAACAATCAAGTTAGGCTTGCACAAGGTTGCCAAGGCTCCAATTCTGGAATGCTCTTCGGCGGACTTGTCGCCCAACTCTTTCATGTCTCCCAAAACGAAAATCATTCGGCCCTTTATTTCTAGAGAGCCGCAAAGGTTAATAGCCTTCTCCATCGAATCGGGATTTGCATTGTAACAGTCATACATCAACATAACTTTCTTACTTTCTCCCTCAGAATTCTTTTTGGTGTTTATGGCCACGGCGCTGCTTCTGCCGCTAATTCCTTTAATTGATTCAATGCCCGCGCAAATCTCTTTGGCTTTAAGGCCCAAAGTTTTTGCAAGAGCGATGCAAGCAAGGGCGTTTGTGTAATTGTAAATTCCAGGAATCGCCAAGCGGGTTTCTTTTCCGTCAACCGCGAAACGAGTTCCTTCCAAGCCGTCGTTGCTGATAAAGCTAACGCCGCTCTTTTCTTCCGGAACGTTCTTTCCAAAACGAACCACTTTGCCCTTCACGTTTTCAGAAATGAAATTCACAAAATCGTCGTCGTCAGGAACAAAGGCCGCCCCGTCAGATTTTATGTAACTGAATATTTTTCTTTTTTCTTTCGCGATATTTTCCCTGCTTCCAAGGATTCCGATATGGGCGGTTCCAATGTTGGTGATGATCGCGTAATTCGGAGCCAAAACTCGGGCGATTTCTCCAATCTCGTTTTCGCGGTTCATGCCCATTTCAAAAACGCCGACTTCATGCTTTGCGCGAATGTTGAACACGCTCAAGGGCAAACCAGTTTCGGAATTGAAATTTCCTTCCGTCGCGACAACATTGAATTTTTGACGCAAGACAGCGGCCAAAATTTCCTTTGTCGTAGTCTTTCCGCTGGAACCTGTGATTCCGATTTTTATCAGCTTTGGAAATTTTTGAACGTAAGCGCGGGCCGCGTTTTGCAAGGCGGCCATATTGTCTTCGACAACGATAAAAGTCTTGTCAAGATTTTCCGCCGCCAAGTCCAAATAGTATTTGTAATTTTCTTCGTAAACTGAATTGCTTACAAAAACCACGCTGGCGCCGGCCTTAAGCGCGGCGGGAATGTATTTGTGGCCGTCTTGCTTTTCGCCAATCAAGGGAACGAACAAAGTTCCGGCCTTCACGTTTCTGCTGTCGGTGGCTACAGAAGTAAAAGAGAAAACGCCCTTTGGCCGCGCGAAGCCGATGTACTTTCCGTACACGCTTTCCAAGAGTTCATCAAAAGACAAAAGGCTTTTTTCTTTTATAATTCCCACACCCATATTAAATTCAAAAAGGCCGCTATCTCAGCGGCGCATCTCCACGCGCACAATTTCTTCCGACTCGGCCTTGCGCATTCCGAGCTCTTCTTCCGCAATCTTTCCAATTCGCTCTCCGCTGGAAAGCAAACTTATGTCCGTTATCAAACGCTTGTTTTCTTCGACCAACTCAACCTGTTTTTTTTCAAGGGCCCTTATCTCGTCCTGAGCCCTCATGTAGCGGTCAGCCTGAACGGCGTTCAAAGCGAAAAGAAGGGGCACCAAAACGGCGCACGCGATTACAAGCAATTTCCAAATAAAATCACGAGTTTTCATTTTCTCTCCGCCTCCAAGCCAAGCAAACGCATTTGATTGGCATCCATTATTTTTCTCACAACCCTAAGCTTCGCGCTCCTGGAAGGAGAATTCACTTTTATCTCTTCGTCGCTAGGCCCAAGCGGTTTTCTTGTAAGAATCTCCGCCGGAGCTTTTCCGCCGCAAACGCATTTTGGCGCGTTGGGCGGACAGACGCATTCCTTTCCCAAATTCCTAAAAAAATTCTTGACGATCCTGTCTTCCAAAGAATGGAAGGTAATCACGCCCATTTTTCCGCCGGCTTGCAAAACATTAAAAGCGTCAAAAAGCGCTCTCGGCAAATGTCCAAGCTCGTCGTTCACCGCGATTCGCAAGGCTTGAAAAGTCCTTGTGGCCGGATGAATCTTTCCCCGCCTGTAATGGTCGGGAACGGCCTTGTAAACGATTTCGGCCAACGCGGCGCTAGACTCAATCTTCGCCGAAGAGCGGGACTGAACAATCGCGCTCGCGATTCTGCGGCTGTACTTTTCTTCGCCGTATAGGTAAATCAAGTCTGCCAAATCCCGCTCGCCAAAAGCGTTCACAATGTCGGCCGCGCTTTTTCCCTTTGACGAGTCCAACCTCATGTCCAAAGGTTCGTCATTCCTAAACGAAAAGCCGCGGCCCGACAATTCGTAATGAAAAATCGAAATGCCCAAGTCAAACAAAATTAAGTTTGGCCTAGGCAAATCTTGCGGATAGCTGGAATAAAAATCGTTAAACCACCCGTTATAAAAGGACATTCTGTCTCCAAATACAGAAAGCCTTTCCCTAGCGCGCGCTTGAATCGCCTTGTCAGCGTCAACGCCGCAAATCTTGAGCGCCGGGTACTTTTTCAAAAAGGCCTCGCTATGACCGCCTTCCCCCAAAGTCGAGTCAATCATAAAAGCCTTTTCTTCAAACGGTTCTCCTACAGGCGAAAGTTCCTCCAAACATTCCGCCAAAAGAACCGGCGTGTGCACCGGCGTCATTTTTTTCCCACCCAAATATATAATGCCTGACAGAGTGCGGAAAATTCTAGAACTTTTCCGCATTCAAATCATCAAAACGAAATCGCGCCCAATTCCTCGGCCGCGCTGTCAATGGAAGAAGCGTTTTGCGCCAAGTACGCCTCGTAGCTTTGAGCGTCCCAAAGCTCCAAATACTTGTCAACGCCCAAAAGCACGCAATCCTTTGTCAAACCGGCGCTCTCGCGCAAAGTTTGAGTTATAGAAAGACGGCCGCTTTTGTCAATCTCAATGTCCGTCGCAGGCGAAATCAAATGGCGCAAAACCGAACGGTGCTTGGGATTGAAGGGCGAAGCCTTCTCCATTACAGATGAGCTGATTTTTTCCCATTCCTCGGGAGTAAAAAGCCAAAGGCATTTGTCAAATCCGCGAGTCACAACCAAAGAGCCGCAGTCAAGCGCGGCCTTTAATTTGGCCGGAAGAGAGATTCTTCCCTTTTCATCCAATGTTGTCGAATACTCGCCGGTTAACAAATTCATGCCACTAAATTCCACTTTTTACCACAAAAATCCACTTTATGACTATTTTACCCCAAAATTTGATAATGTCAACTAAAAAAAGCGCCGATAATATAAAAAAATAGAGATTTTTTTTCAAAATCCTTATTATTTTGTATAGTTGCATGATTAACAGTCTTAACGAAAGCCAGCTGCACAAGGCGCTAAAAACATTCTACGCGGTACAATTTTCGGCCAAGGAAGAGGTTCAAGTTGACCGCTGGATATGCGATTTGGTCTGCCCCGACAAAAGCGTGATAGAGATTCAAAACAAAAGCGTAAGCTCCCTAAAGGAAAAAATCACAGGCCTTTTAAAGCTGGGCAAAAAAGTTACGATTGTCCACCCGATTATAAGGCAAAAAACGATTCAAACCTACTCAAAGGATGGAGAGCTTCTTTCCAGCCGAAAAAGCCCCAAAAAAGAAAGCCTTTACTCAGAACTCCGCGAGTTCACAGGCTTGGCGGAACTTTTGCTGGACAAAAAGCTTTCTTTCATTTGCCCGGAAATCACAATGGCCGAAAAGCGCCTTGCCCTGGACCAAGCAGAGCAATCCAAAAACGGCCGGCGCCGCTACAAAAAGGCTTGGCAAAAGGTTGACAAAGCTCTTTTGACCATTAGCGGAACTTACAAATTGAGCGGAAGAAAAGACTGGCTGGGCCTCCTCCCCCAAAAAATTCTAAAAGAGGGAAAAGAAATTTCGTTCACTTCGGCAAGCGCAAAAGAAGCCTTTGTCGCGGAAGGAAAAAAAGAAGCCGCGCCCTACGCAAACCTTGTTTTATGGCTTTTGCGAAAGGCCGGCCTTATAGTCCGCGTTCCAGGCCCTGGCCGCGGCTACCATTATCTTTTGGCAAAATAAAAAGCCCTTTTGAAAAGAGCTTTCAAAAGGGCTTTTATCAAGAAAATCTTGCGTTCTTTATTACCAGTTGTCAACCATGTCGTCTTCGTCGCGGTTTTCCATATCGTAAAGGTCGGTAACAGCGCGAAGGTCGTCAAAGTAAACAAAGTATGTTCCTCGGGCGAGAACAGGGTTGCAGTCGATTCTAAAGCCGCGAATGCGAAGGCCCGGGCGGTCTCCGTGATAGGCGCTTGACTGAACGATTCCATGCTCTCCGTCTATGCTCGGCGGAACGGCGGTTGAAAGACGCTTCCAACCGCTAAAGCCAAGGTTTCCGAGATACAATTCAAAGTCATGTCCAAAATAATCTTGAACCAAGAGGTAAATGTCGTGGTTCTGGTTGCGTCCGGCAATCCAAACGCTTACGGTCTTTGTGATTCCTTCGATTGGAATCGGGCGAACCGCTGTGATGTAGATGGAGTTGATTCCGCGGCGGAAGAATTCGATTTTGCAACCCAAAGCGTGAGTGTCAACCTGCTCCTCTTCGCCTTCAAGCGGCTGCTTGGCGGCTGGGCTTCCCTCAAACAAGCGGATATTTGCCAAACCGGCGTCGGGAGAAATGTGAATGTTCCATGAACCGTCGCGCTCAAACTTGTCCAAAGACACTTCGCGCAAGGCGCTGGCCGCTGAATCCGCTCCAACATTGTTGGGGTTAGGATCGGCCAAACTAGAATTTCCTTGGCTGTCAGCCTGCGCGAAGGCAAGGCCGGCCGTCAACAAAAGAGCGATTGTCGTAAATACTATTTTTTTCATCTTTCATCTCCTGAAGCAGAGCTAGAAGAGCTTGAAGAACCTGACGAAGACTCATTTGAACCGTCGCCAAAGTCAGAGTCCTGCAACTCATAGCCGTCGAATATGTTGGAAAGCGTGTATGTAGTGTACTTGACGTCGTCAAAGTAAACCATAAAGTCGTCAACGTATTCAGCGGGATCTGTCGTAATGCGGAAGCCTACAAAAGTCATTTTTGCAGGGCCCGAGCGCAAGCGCGAGTGCTGGCGAAGGTAGCCCGGCACCTTTACGATTACGTTGCGCCAACCGTCAAAGGCAAGGTTTCCGGCGGGAAGAATGTGCACGGTTCCGTCGGCGTCGCGAACGAGCATGTCGAGGAAATACAAGTAGTGCGCTCCCCATACCCAAAAGTCAAAGTGAGTAACTGTTCCTTCGAGCGGAATCTCAAAGGGCTTGTCGTCTTTTACAGGATAAAGCTCAAACCAGTTGTTTCCCTTGCGGTTGAACTTTGTCTTGATTCCCATTACCGTAGGAGTGGCCTCGTCTGTTCTAAGAACGCGAAGGGAATTTGGAATGGCCTCAAACGTAGCCTTAATCGGGTAGCCTTCCGTTACAAAGCGGCTGGCCTGAACAGCCCAATCCCAACTAGTTTTCACCCATTTTCCATGCTCCCACATTGGCAATTCCTGGCTGCCAATTTTGTCAAAATTATCGATAGTTATTGTCACTACGCTTTTAGTGTTCGGCTGGGCGAACGCCGCTGAACCGAATGCCAAAAGGAGAGACAGACTGGCAAGGACAAATAAGCCTCTTTTCATTCAGAACTCCTTGTTTTACTTATCGGAATTTTTTTTATTCGCAATAATAATTATGATATTATAACGCAATTAACGTATTTTTGTCAAACGAAATTTCAATCTTTTTGCCTATATTTTGGCTCTTGACGCAAAAAGGCCCTCAACATAGAAAAAAAAACGTTTTCAAGGCTTTTTTTCTATGCAAAAATTCAAAATAAATGATATAATGAAGCCATAACTAAAAGCAGGAGCCCTCAAATGAAAAAAACGATTTATGCGATTCTGACGCTAGCGGCGCTTTGCGTTTCAAGCCTTTTTGCCGCCAGCCCGAAAGCCGCAAAAAAACAGCTTCCCTTCAGCAAGGGAATAAACCTTCCAAACTGGTTTGAGTACAACCGTTTTAGCGTTTTATTATATGGAAAGAAAGATTTTGAAAACCTAAAAAGCATCGGCGTCGAGGCGGTTCGCGTTCCGATTTGGTTCGACGTTTGGGCCGACAAGGACTACAATGTCAGCGAAGAGTGCTTTGAAGCCTTGGACAAAGCCGTTTCCTGGAGCGAAGAACTGGGAATCTACATCATCATTGACTTTCACAACGATTGCGGCGGCGGCTCGCAAACTCCCCAAAACATTGACAAAATTCTTTTAAAGATTTGGCCGCAAATCGCGCAAAGGTACAAAGACAAGAGCCAGTACGTAATCTACGAAGTTATGAACGAGCCCCACTTCCTTAGCGGAAACCTTCAGGCCGACTTGGCCAAATGGGGAAAAATCCAGGGCAAGGCGATTGAAGCAATCAGGTCGATTGACAAAAAGCATTCCATAATCGTAGGAGGCGGCGATTACAACTCCGCGGAATCGATGCTAAGCCTTCCTGAATATGACGATGACAATTTGATTTACAACTTTCACGACTACACGCCTTTCTTGTTCACGCACCAAGGCGCCAGCTGGACAAACCTGAAGCGCTTGAAGAACATCCCCTTCCCTTATTCAAAGAACAAGATGCCGCCGCTTCCCCAAAACCCTTCTGACGCGGAAAAGTGGGAAATGTCAAATTATAAAAACAGCTCCGATGAAAAAGTCTTGTTGGAAAACATCGAAAAAGCCGTTGAATTCGCGAACAAAAGACGCGCGCCCCTCATGTGCAACGAGTACGGCGTCCTTATGACTTACGCGAATTCTGTTGAGCGAACAAATTGGTACAGCCTAAAATGCAAGTGGATGGACGAACGAAATATCGCGCGCCTCAGCTGGGACTACACGCAAGCCTTTGGACTTTTTAATTCCACAAGCGAAACACGCTTTCCCGAAGACTTGAACCAAAACTTGCTTTTGGCGATGGGCTACAAAATTCCTACAATGAAACAAGGCGAAAGTTGGTACACGCGCGCCAAAGCGAACGGAGACTGGACGATTTACAAGGACGGCCGCGCGGACCACATAAACATTCAGTTTTACGGAAAGGAAGGCTCCCTCCTTGCCACGGAAGCGGGCTCAAATGAAAAATTCATAATGGTAAAGGACTTAAAGGAATACACCGAGTTGATTTTCAACTTTAACGAAACCTGCGACTTTACGAAGCTAAAAAACAACGGCGCGAAGCTTGAGTTCTATGTAAAGAGCAAGGACAAAAATTTTGACTTGTCCGTTTATTTCAGGGACATGGAATCGAAAATATTTCCTTGGAGAGCCTCGATTCTTGTAGGCTCGGACAAGGCCAAGCCTGACGGAAAATGGCACAAGGTTTCAATTCCTTTGAGAAACTTCAATGACATAGGCGGATGGACGCAAGAAACAGACTGGAAGGTTTCTGAGGGAAAATTCTCTTGGGCTTTGGTTGACGCATTGGCAATCCAAAACAACAAGCACGTTTCTAAGGAAGGCTTTGCGATAAAGGACATCAAGATAGTCCAGTAGAAAATTCGCCGCGCAAAAAAAGGTCGCGCTGAAACAAGTTCAGCATGACCTTTTTTTTTAATGACTAGTTTTGCATTACAGGTTTCGCTTTTACATTGTGTAGCCGGGCTTTATTATTGTGTTTGAGTCTTGAAGAACCTTGTCGTAAACGGCGGCCTTCCATTGGTCTTGCGGAACGTCAACAACGCTTACAGAAAAATGCTCTTTTTCGCGGGCCAAGGAATTTGACGCGGCCTCAAGAACGGCTGCGGCCAAGCGCTTTTTAGTTTCCTCGTCGCGGCCGGGATACATTTGAATCGTTATGTGCGGCATATAAATCTCCTATTCTTTTTTCTTTCCTAAATACGCTTCTCGAACTTGCTCGTTTTTAAGCAAGGCCTCTCCGCTTCCAGTCAAGGTGATTTCTCCAGTTTCCAGCACGTAAGCGGAATCGGCCGCTTTTAGGGCCATGTTGGCGTTTTGTTCAATCAACAAAATCGTCATTCCCTTTTTGTTGATTTCTTCGATAATCGAAAATATTTGCTGAACGATTAAAGGCGCCAAGCCAAGGGAAGGCTCGTCCATCATCAAAAGCCTTGGACGGCTCATAAGGGCGCGGCCTACGGCAAGCATTTGCTGCTCTCCGCCGCTCAAAGTTCCGGCGAACTGCCAGCTTCTTTCCTTGAGGCGCGGAAACAATTCGTAAACCCATTCCAAGTCTTTTTGAATTTCGTTTTTGTCGTTTCTAAGATAAGCGCCGATTTTCAAGTTTTCGGCGACCGTCAAATCGGTGAATACGCGGCGGCCTTCGGGAACCAAGGCGATTCCCTTTTTGCAAATCTTGTCGATTGAAAGGCCGAGGATTTCCTCTCCGTCAAACTTAATGCTTCCCGACTGGGCTTTGACAAGGCCGCTTATCGTTCTTAGCAAAGTTGACTTTCCCGCGCCGTTGGCTCCGATAAGGGAAACGATTTTTTTGTCGGAAACTTCCATGTTGATTCCGCGCAAGGCTTTGATTCCGCCGTAGGAAACAAAGAGATTCTTAATTTCAAGCATTTTTGTCCTCCCCCAAATACGCGGAAATAACGATCGGGTCGTTTTGAACTTGCGCGGGCGTTCCCTTTGAAATCAAGGCGCCGAAATTCAACACATAGATTCTGTCGGAAATGTTCATGACCAAATCCATGTGGTGCTCAATCATAAAGACGGTCAACCTAAAGTCGTCGCGAATCTGCTGGATAAATTCAGTCAACTCCAAGGTTTCCTGGGGATTCATTCCGGCCGCAGGCTCGTCAAGCAACAAGAGCTGGGGCTTTGTGGCAAGGGCGCGGGCGATTTCCAACCTGCGCTGTTGGCCGTACGGAAGCGATGCGCACAACTCGTTTCTAACGTCGTAAAGGCCAAAGATGTTCAAAAGTTCTGAAACTTCTTCGCGCTGGCGCTTTTCCTCCGCCATATTCAAGCGGAAGGTGGCCGTCAAAAAGTTTGATGTCCGCCTGCAATGCTTGGCGATCAAAATGTTGTCAAATACGCTTTGGCTTTTCCACAAACGGATGTTCTGGAAAGTTCGGGCGATTCCCATCCTTGTGATTTTGTCAGGAGTTGGCTCGATGACTTTTGAATATTTTCCGCGTTCGGTGCCGGCGTACATTTTCTTCATTTTTCCGTGAGGATAATTTTGAACGATTTCCTCGCCGTTAAAGTAAACCGCTCCGTTTGTTGGCGCGTAAACGCCGGTCACAACGTTAAAGGCTGTTGTCTTTCCGGCGCCGTTCGGGCCGATAAGGGAAACGATTTCGTTTTTGTTTATTTCAAGAGAAAGGGAATTTACGGCGACAACTCCGCCGAATTGCATCGTTATGTCAGAAAGGCGCAAGACGTTTTCTTTTTGTTCGCTCATTTTGCGCCTCCGTTTTTGGCGGCATTTTTCTTGCCGATTTTTTTACAACAGTTCTTGAAGAATTTTTTCATTCCCTTTATTGAAAATTCGCTCTCGCCCATAATGCCGCGTTGGTAGAAAATTACGATGAGCATAATGACAACGGCAAAGACAACTTTTCTAAAGCCTGGACGCAGCAAGGGAACGCGGAAGTCGCCTATCATCAAATTGTTGTTGTCCAAGAAGCGGAGCCACCATTCAGAGCAAGCGATGAAAAGCATTGAAGAAACTACGCTTCCGCTTACAGAGCCGATTCCTCCGATAACGACGATAAGCAAAATCTCGTAAGTCATCGCGGACTTGAATTGATTGGCTTGAATCGTTGTCTGGAACATGGCCAAAAGCGCTCCAGAGATTCCGGCGAAGAAAGACGAAATCGTAAAGGCCAAGCGCTTGTGGCTTGCCAAATTGATTCCCATCGCTTCGGCGGCAACCTCGTCGTCACGGATGGCTTTAAAGGCTCGTCCGTAAGTCGAATTAATTAACAGAACAATCAAGGCGATGCAAATGCCCGACACAAAGAAGGGAAAAAGCGTCGACCTAAAGACTGGGTATTTTCTTAAAAGGTTTGAGCCGTTTGTAATCACGCCCAGCTTGTCCCACTGAAAAAGGGCGCGCATGATTTCGGCAAAGCCCAAAGTGGCGATTGCCAAATAATCGCTCTTTAAGTGAAGGACCGGAAGGCCGATCAAAAAGGCGAACAAGGCGGCCACAAGGCCAGCCAGCAAAATCGCCGCGAAAACTGGAATAGCGAATTGAATGAGGCCGCCGTCAAAATATTGGTAGACAGCAGGCCTTAATGCGACCGGAATCGTGAAGACGGCGTAAGTGTAGGCGCCGATCATCATAAAGCCGGCTTGGCCCAAAGAGAAAAGGCCGGTAAAGCCGTTCAATAAATTCATCGAAACGGCGACAAGCGCGTAAATCGCGCCCTTCTTTAGAACCGTAAAAAGCATTGAGGTTCTGGGGAGAATTTGTTCCAAGACAAAAATCAGAACAAAGACAAAGAGCAAAAGGCCGGCGGCAATAAGCCAGTCTCGAATCTTTTCTTTTTGCAAGTTGTTGTTTAAATTTTTCATGCCTTACACCTTGTCCGTAGATTTTTCGCCAAAGATTCCCGTTGGCATGAACATCAAGACAAAAATCAGCAAAACGAAAGTAAAGGCGTCGCTAAAGGTTGTCCAACCCAAGCCCTTGATGATGTTCTCGCAAATGCCGATTACAAAGGCTCCGATAACGGCGCCTGGAATGGAACCAATTCCGCCAAAGACCGCGGCGACAAAGGCCTTTAAGCCGGGCATCGCGCCGACAGTTGGCGTGACTCCAGTATAGTTTGAAAAAAACAAAAGGGAGCCGACGGCGGCCAAAAAAGTTCCGATTATGAAAGTGGTTGAAATAACCGCGTCCAGTTTAATTCCCATAAGCTGGGCGGTTTCAAAGTCGCGGGAAACGGCCCTCATCGCCATTCCGATTTTGGTGTAGCGAATCAAGAGGACCAAGGCCACGACGAGCGCGATGGTCAAGAAGGGAGTTATTATCGTCACCCTTTTTGTCATCGCGCCGAATATTTCAACGGAATCGCTGATCCAAGGTATCGGCGGATAGTATTTTGTAAGTCCGCCGGTGACGTATAGGGCCAGATTCTGAATCAAGTATGAAACGCCGATAGCGCTAATCATAACCGACATTCTAGGAGCGGTTCGCAAAGGCTTGTAAGCGGCGCGTTCGATGGCAAATCCGATTAAGACTGTTATTATAATCATCAAGGGGATTGAAACGTAAAGAGGCAAAACCGTTGACGCGTAAATCAATATCAAGCCCGCCGCCATAAAAACATCGCCGTGAGCGAAGTTAATAAGGCGCAATATGCCATAAACCATTGTGTAGCCAATGGCAATAAGGGCGTACTGGCCGCCGGTCGATATTCCGGCGAGAATGTATGGTAGATTGGCGCTAAAGCTGTTCATCTTACTTTACAGACTGAATGGCTACAAATTCCCACTGGCCGCTTTGGTTGTTGGCGTGCTTAACGTAAGCAACGTCGCGCTTGGCGTCTCCAGTTTCATTGAATTCAATCAAGCCCGTAATTCCGTTGTAGCGGACATTCGGGAGAGCCTTTTTGATGTCCGAACCCTTAAGGCTGCCGGCAAGCTTAATCGCTTCAAGGGCGACAAAGTAAGCGTCGTAAGCCATTACAGGGTTCGCGGCTACGATGTCGTTTCCGCCGTTGTCTGTCAAGTGGCTCGCGTCAGAGTTAAGCCATTCGCGGAAGTTTGAAACGAAAGTCGCGATGTCAGCGTCGTCGGCGCCTTCGGCAAAGAAGGTCGTTACGTTGATGTCAACATTTGTTCCCTTCACCGCTCCCAAAATTACGTTTGAGTCCCAAGTGTCTCCGGCCAAAATCGGCATTCCAAGATTTTGCGTGTTGGCCTGCTCGATGATAAGGGCGGCGGCTTCTGTCGAAACAGGGGCGCAGAAAACGTCGGCCTTTTGGTTTTTGGCGTTTGTTACGTAAGCGGCAAAGTCGCTTGTTCCTTCGGGGAATGTTTCAAAAACAACTTCTCCGCCCAACTTCTTAAAGGCTTCGGTAAAGTAGTTTGAAAGTCCTACAGAATAGTCGTCGCCAAGTTTGGCCAAGCAGTAGGCTTTTTTAGCCTTGAACTTGTCAACGGCAAAGTTCGCCAAAACCGTTCCCTGGAAGGGATCCAAGAAGCAAATGCGGAAGTAATGGTCGTTGCCCAAAGTTACCTGAGGGTTTGTGCAAGTGATTCCGATCGCCGGAACGTCGGCGGCGGCGAATGTGTCGCTGGCTGCGATTGAAACGCCTGAACCGTAAGAGCCGAGAACTACAGAAACGCCCTTGCTAACCAATTCGCTGGCGGCTGTGACGGCCTTGTCGTTTGAAGACTCGTTGTCAACGCGAACCAACTCAACCTTGTATTCCTTTCCGTTGACATTGACTTTTGACATTACTTCGTTGGCGTAAATCGCGCCCAAAGTTTCCTGCTTTCCGCCGGCTCCGTTGTCGCCAGACGCGGGCTCGTAGATTCCGATTTTTACGACGGCTTCCTTATTTCCGCCGCAAGATGAAAACGCCAAGAGAGCTCCCAAACTCATCGCGGCCAAAATGATTTTTTTCATTTTTTTATCCTCCATTTTTTATAAAAAAAAAGGCGCGACGCGCACAAGTTAATATCCGCGAAACACGCCTTTGTTACTAAATATGATAACACGATTTTTCAAATTCGTCAATATAGAATAAAAAGCGATTTCCCGAAAAAAAATGGCTCTTGCGGCAAAGGATTTCTTTCTTTATAATCGCATTTGGAGAAGCGCGATGGACAAGGAAAAATTATTCGATTCAATAGAAAAAAACGTGGAGCTCGTCTTTTCGCGCTCGGGCGGTTCGGGCGGACAAAACGTCAACAAGGTGAACACAAAAGTCCAGGCCTTTGTTCCCTTTGAAAAGCTTGAAGGCCTTTCTGAAAAGGAATTGCAAACCGCGAACGCGCGCCTAAAAAATTCAATCAACGCGGAAGGAAAGCTTTTTGTCGAGGCGCAGGACGAACGCTTTCAGGAAAGAAACAGGGCGCTCGCCTTGGAACGCCTAAAGGCGAAAATAATTCAAGCCGCCTTCATTCCCAAAAAACGAAAAAAAACAAAGCCGACAAAGGCTTCTAAAGAAAAGCGCCTTGAGGCAAAAAAGATAAGGGGAAAAATCAAAGCCTTGCGCCAGCGCTCAAGAGAGCGCTTTTAGGCCTTGACAAAAGGCTTCTTTTACAAGGATTTTACGGCGGCCTCAACGTCGGACAAATTGAATTCCTGGCGGCCGGCTTGGGCGGCCAAAAGAGCGGCCTTGTTCAAAACGCTTTCTATTTTTGCGCAAGAAAATCCATTAAATATAGAAGAAAGCTTTTCATCGCCGCAATCGGCCGCGCGTTTTTTTGAAGCCGTATATTTTTGGACAAGCGCGATTCTTGCGGAAGAATCCGGGTAAGGAACCTTAAAGCGAGCGTCAAAACGGCCAGGCCTTATCAAGGCTTCGTCAAGCGCGTGGATTGAATTAGTCGCCGCGATTACAAGAACGCCATTTGTCGGCTCAAAGCCGTCAAGCTCGTTCAGCAAGGCGGTGACGATTCTTGTGTTTTCAGTTTCGATCGCGCTGCCGGAATAATTTCGTCTGGTTCCGATTCCGTCAAACTCGTCGATAAAGACGATGCAAGGAGCGCGGCGGCGGGCCTTTGCGAACAAAAGCTTCACTTTCATCGGGCCAATCGCCATGAACATAGACTCAAAATCAGTCGCCTTTGCGGGAATGAAGTTTACGCTTGCCTCCCCTGCCAGGGCTTTCGCGAACAAGGTCTTTCCGTTTCCCGGCTCGCCTTCGAGCAAAATTCCCTTGGGCATTCTAACTCCGAGCTTTTGAGAGGCCTTGGGATTTTTCATCATTTGCATGATTTGAGCCATGTCGCGCTTTAGTTGGTCCATGCCAATCACGTCGTCAAATTTAACGCCGGTCTTTTTTACAAGCTTGAATGAGTTTGGCGAAATGAATTTTCTAAAGGCGAAAACAATTATGAAAATGAAAAAGGCGTAGAAAATCAAGTCCAAGGCAAAGGAAATGATCGATTCCAAGTCGGGCTCGATTTTCACTTGAACTCCGTTCCTTAGCAAAAATTCCTTTAAGAAGGGGCTGTCTGGATTTTGGGTCTTGAAATTTTTTCCGTCAGAATCCGAAAAAAGAATTTCATTTTGAGAAATCTCGGCGCTCAAAACTTTTTTGTCTTGAACCGCCTGGTAAAATTCAGCGTAAGGAATTTCCTCCGCCTTTGGAGAGAGAAAAGAATCGCATAAAAAATATCCGCCCGCCAAAAGAATAATGGCAAGCGGAATAAGAAATTTAGCCTTAAGCTTCATTCGCCATCAACTTAGAAGGCCGCGACAACTTCGCCGTTGGGGAAAGTCTTGGCAATCCAGTCCTTTACTTTCTGGCTCTGCAAGGCCTGAACAAGCGCCTTGACGCGAGGGTCCTTTTCGTTTCCCTTTCTTACAACGATGATGTTTACATACGGAGAGTCTTTTCCTTCTACGAAAAGTCCGTCTTTCGCGGCGCTCAAACCGGCCGGAATGGCGTAGTTGCCGTTGATTGTGGCGGCGTCAACGTCGTCCAAAACGCGGGGAAGGCTCGCGGCGTCAGTTTCGATGAACTTGAACTTCTTTGGGTTTGAAACAACGTCAAGCGGAGTGGCTGTGATTCC
>JAILDQ010000217.1 GCA_024689365.1 Treponema sp.
AGAAGTGAATCTTCATTCCGCTGAATTTGAATCAATAAAAACATATGCGTAAAAAGAACGCGCGAGGGAGTGGAGCGACTCACGAAAACACTCTGTTTGCGAAGCCGCGAAAGCGGCGACGTGCAATAGTTACACGCGCAAACAGGTGTAGCGACGCTAGCTAGCGGTTTTGTGAGTAGCTGCGCGACCGGGAGCGTTTTTATTTTTTACCATATGCGTTCACAAGATTTTAAGGCGCGCTTCGGCGAGAGCGTTTTTTTATTCTTTTTTGCTATTGAAACATTTCTTTAATGATACTATAATTTTTTCATCGAGGTAAAGAAATGGCAAAAGATATCGATTGGGGCAACTTGCCTTTTAACTACATGGAAGCTTCAAAAAGTTTCGTTTCAAACTTTAAAGACGGAAAATGGGATGCGGGAACTCTCACAAGCGACCACACCGTTACAATCAGCGAATGCGCGGGCGTCTTGCAATACGCGCAGACTTGCTTTGAAGGCCTAAAGGCCTACACAACCTCAGACGGAAAAATCGTGTGCTTCCGCCCGGACTTGAACGCAAGCCGAATGGCCGACAGCTGCCGCCGTTTGGAAATGCCAGTCTTCCCTGAAGACCGCTTTGTTCAGGCTGTAATCGACACTGTAAAAGCCAACATCGATTGGGTTCCTCCTTACGGAAGCGGAGCCACCCTTTACATTCGCCCGTACATGTTCGGCTCGAACGCTGTAATAGGCGTAAAGCCCGCAGACGAATACCAGTTCCGCATTTTGGTAACTCCAGTTGGACCTTACTTTAAGGGCGGCGTAAAGCCGATAAAGATTCGCATCTCTGACCTTGACCGCGCCGCTCCCCACGGAACAGGAGACATCAAGGCCGGCCTTAACTACGCGATGAGCCTTCACAACATCGTTGACACCCACAAGCGCGGCTATGCTGAAAACCTTTACACAGACCCTGCCAGCCACACATACATCGAGGAAACTGGCGGAGCAAACGTTCTCTTTGTTACAAAGGACGGAAAGCTTGTGACTCCAAAATCAAATTCGATTTTGCCTTCAATCACGCGCCGCTCTTTGGTTCAAGTCGCTAAAGACTACTTGAATATGGAAGTTGAGGAGCGCCAAATCAACAAGTCTGAATTGCCAAACTTTGTTGAAGCCGGCCTCTGCGGAACAGCCGCCGTAATCTCACCAATCGGCGAGATAGACGACCACGACAAAAAAATCATGCTCCCAAGCGGAATGGACAATTGCGGCCCAGTAATGCAAAAACTCCGCGACACCCTCACCGGAATCCAAATGGGCACCGAAAAAGCCCCCGCCGGCTGGGTAGTTGAGATAAAGTAAAAACCAGCTTTCATAGCGAACAAAAAGGCAGCCCCCACAGGCTGCCTCTTTTTATTTGCCCCCACCGTTAAAAGTAAAAACAATAAAAAACGCGCGAAGGAGAGAAACTCCTGACGGAAACACTCTGTTTGCGAAGCCGCGAAAGCGGCGACGTGCAATAGTTACACGCGCAACCGCCCACCGTTCAATGTAAAAACAATAAAAAACGCGCGACCGAGACGGGGCTCAAAACTTGTTCGCCAATTTTGCCGAATGGCATAAAAAACATTTTCACGCTTTGCGAGAAAATGTTTTACAAAAAAAATTTGCGTCACAAGATTTTAAGACACGCCTCGGCCGCGCGTTTTTGTTTTTTTCCTTCTTGCAATTAACCCCCTCTTTCGTTACAATTCTAATTTATGATAGTGATGAAATTCGGCGGCTCTTCTGTCGCCAATGCGGAGCGCATAAAGCATGTGGCTTCTATAATTCAGGCCTACAAAGAACAGAGGCCCGTTGTTGTTTTGAGTGCGATGGGCGACACCACCGACCATTTGTTGGAGGCGGCCGACAAGGCTCTTTTGGGTTCTGTTGACATAAGCGGAGTTGAAAAGCTTCACAGGGATTCCGCCGCCGAATTGGGGGTTGACTTTTCTCCCTTTGAGCCTTTAATGCAGGAGCTAAAGCAGCTTTTGACAGGCATCTCCATGATTAAAGAATTGACCAAGCGAACCCGAGACTATTTGGTTTCTTTTGGCGAACGTCTTAGCGTTAGAATGATGGCCTCCTACTTGAAAAGCCAAAACACTCCGGCTCGTTTTTTTGACGCTTGGGATTTGGGAATCGTAAGCGACTCAAATTTTATGTCCGCCGAATTGCTCGACGAAGTATGGAAAAACATTCCTCTTGAATTGAGCCCTTACGCAAACGGCGCCGCGAACGAGATTCCAATCGTAACTGGCTTTATTTCAAAAGACAAGAAGGGCGACATAACCACTCTTGGCCGAGGCGGCTCAGACCTTACCGCCACAATCATCGGAAGCGCGATGAAGGCGGAGGAGATTCAAACTTGGAAGGACGTTGACGGAATCATGACTAGCGATCCC
>JAILDQ010000256.1 GCA_024689365.1 Treponema sp.
GACAATTCCGCCGGCCGTTTTCTTTACAACGAAATCGCGAAGCGCGGCTGCAAAAAAGCCGTTTTTGAAAGCAGCTCAAAAAACCACGAGAATTACATGTACAAGATTGGCTTTAAAAAAACGGGAAGAGGAAAATACGTAAAAGAATTTTAGCCGCGCGAATTCAGCCTAGATTTTTATCGTAAGAACATTCATTCCAAAAATGCTTTGCCAACTCACCGCTTTTGCCATGCGGTAAACGATTTTCAGGCCGACGTTTTTCGCCACGTCGTCTTTGTCCGAAGACTCAAATCTTTTAAAAGGATCAAAGGAAACGCAATCGTCGCGCACTCTAAGAATCACAGAATCCTCTTTGTGCGCCACTCTGACTTCCGCTGAATGCTTTTTATTGTCTTTGTTAAAGCCATGGTCCACGACGTTGCCAGCCATTTCTTCAAGCGAAAGTCCAGCCACAAAAGCGCGGCGCTCGTCAACGCAACGCTCAAGGCAAAATTCTTGCGTCTTGTGGGAAATCAAAACCACGTCATCCATTGACTTTACGCTAAAATCCAATCGCTCGCTTTCCGGCACGCCAAAGGAATCGGGCATAACCATAAGGTCTTCAACCTTAAGAGGAAATCGGCGATTGCAGCAAATGGAATAAATGTAAATGAAAAGCGTCGTGCAGATTCCGTTCAAAACGTTCGCCGCATAAATACTGTTCATTCCCATTGGCTTAATGAGCAAAACGCTAAAGGCCGAAACAAAAATGAAACCGTCCAAAATCGACAAGAGATGGACAAAAAGATTTTTTCCGGAAGCCTGCGCGTAACAAACAAAATGCTGCATAATCGATCCTGTGCACAAGCAGAACGGCAAAAGCCTGAAGCCCCAAACCGTCATCATGTATACGTCGGAAGAAACGTCCTTGTAATAAAGGTAGGCCAAGGGCTTTGCGCAAAGGGCAATCAAGATTGTAATGGCCAAATTCACCAAAGTAAATTTTTTGAACATTACGCGCATAACGTCGCCAACTGTAAGCCGGTCTTCGTCGCCAATGCCAACGCTCATCACCATTCTTGAAACGGCAACCATTCCCAGCGGAATGCACCAAATCAAAGTCATAATGCTATTGGCCGCGCAAAAAGCGGAAAGGCCGGCGGCGCCGATAAAGGTCGCAAGCAAGTAGTTCACAATCAATCCGCGAATTGTTTGGTAGCCGTTTGACAAAGCGCCGGGATATCCGACTTTTAGAATTTGGAGCAAATCCTTAATGCTTACGTTTTTAAGCGAAAACTTGAATTGCATGTTTTTTTGCGCGAAGGCTTGGGCTTGCGCTAAAAAATAAACCCACGCGCCGGCGGACGAAGCCAAAGCAAGGCCAAAAACTCCCATCCGAAATTTTTGAATGAACAAATAGTTAAATATAAGATTGCAAATAATATAAAGAACGCTTGAGAAGAAATTTCTTTTTATCTTGTTTTCCAAAGACAAAAATGACGAAAGCTGGTTGCCCAACAAAAGAGGAATGACGCCGATTGCTTGTCCAATCAAATATGTTGAGAAAACCGGCCGCAATTCCGGATCACGCGCGATAAAAGCCACAAGGCCGAATCTTCCGCAAACAAAAAGGGCGGCGGTAAAACAAAGGCCGATAAAAAAAGTCACAACCATGTCAAGCGAAAAAACAGCCCTCATTCCTTCCATTTCATTGCGGCCAATTTTTTCTCCGCACAAAATCGTCGAGCCGCTCACAAGCATCATATTTATGGAACCCAAAAGCATCAAAACAGGCGCGTAAAGTCCAACGGCGCTCATCGCCTTTATGTCAATGCAATTGCTGGCGAACAAGCTTGAAACAATTCCGTTCAAGACGACAATCATGGCAAGCAAAATCTGCGTTGGCAAAAGCTTAAACATCAGCTTTCCAATTCTTTTCTCATTCGCAAGCGCGCCTTCAGATCGTTTTCCCATAGATGCTCCTTAACATTTTATTATACCACGCTTTTTGAACTTTTGCTAATGATTTTTTATGGAAGGTAAAAAAGGCTTTGTCTTGGTTGAAACGATTTAAAATATTTTTGCCCGCTAAAGCGGGCAAAAACTGGGCCATCCTAGATTTGAACTGGGGACCAAAGGATTATGAGTCCGTCAAAAACTTGACCCAACTATTATCTACAAAGTAAGTAATGGTTAAAATCATCACTATATGTAATATTATTACACGGTTTTCTAAAAAAAGCAAGAATTATATTATTATAAGTGTTAC
>JAILDQ010000002.1 GCA_024689365.1 Treponema sp.
GAGCTCAAAGAAGCGATAAGGGTTGGAAAAGATTATTCCTACGCTTCTTTTTATGACGACACGGAAAATGACATTCACGAAAGGCGAAACGTTTTGGTGACTCCGCTTCCAAACAGCGATTGGTTTTTGGTTTCGATTATTCCTTACGGAATTCTTGACGAGATGATTGCCGACATGGGCGACGCTCGAAGCCGCGCGATGATTTTTGCTGTTGCGATTATGGCAATCGGAATTCTTATTGTTTTCTTCATGTACATAAGATTGTCGCAAAGCCAAATGTACGAGCTTATCGATTCAAGAATTCGCGCGGAAAACGCCATGGCCGACGCCGAGCGAATGAAGGAAGAGGCGACGGAGGCTAAGGAAGCCGCCGAATACGCAAACAAGGCAAAGAGCGAATTTCTTTCCAACATGAGTCACGACATTCGCACTCCGATGAACGCCATCGTAGGAATGACGGCGATTGCCCGCGGCCACCTTAACGACAAGGAAAAAGTTGAGGACTGCCTAAAAAAGATTTCACTTTCAGGAAAGCAGCTCTTGGGACTTATAAACGATGTTCTGGACATGTCAAAAATCGAAAGCGGAAAACTTGCGATGAACATGGAAGCCCTTTCTCTTAGAGAAACAATGGAAACTATGTGCGACATTATTCGGCCGCAGTTAAAGACAAAGAAACAGAACTTTGACATTTTCATCAGCAACATCATTTCTGAAAAAGTTTATTGCGATTCAGTCCGCCTCAATCAAGTGCTCTTGAATTTCTTGAGCAACGCGATGAAGTTCACTCCGGAAAACGGAAACATTTCCATCAGCCTTAGCCAGGAAGAATCTCCCAAAGGCGGAAAATTTGTAAGAAACCACATTACCGTAAAAGACAACGGAATGGGAATGAGCAAGGAATTTCAGGAAAAGCTTTTTACCGCCTTTGAGCGCGAAGACAATCTAAGGGTTCACAAAACGCAAGGAACTGGCTTGGGCATGGCGATTACAAAATATATCGTAGACGCTATGCAGGGAAGCATCGATGTTGAATCCGCGCCTGGCGAGGGAAGCGCCTTCCATGTCACTTTGGATTTGGAAAAAGTTTTGGTGATTGAAGACGAGATGAAGCTTCCTTCTTGGCGTGTGCTTGTTGTTGACGACAACAAAGATTTGTGCGACAGCGCCGTTCTTTCGCTTTCTGAATTGGGCGTTCAAGCCGATTACGCTCTGAGCGGAAAAGAGGCTGTTCAAAAAGTAAAAGAAGCGCACGAACAAAACAAGGATTATTTTGCGATTCTCTTGGATTACAAAATGGACGAGATGGATGGAATAGAAACCGCAAGGCAGATTCGCTCTTTTGCCGGCGGAGAAATTCCGATCAGCTTGATTTCCGCCTATGACTGGATGGACATTGAAGATGACGCCAAGTCTGCCGGAGTGAACGGCTTTATACCAAAGCCTTTGTTTAAGTCCACCCTTTTCCATGAGCTGAGAAAATACACTAACGATTTGAAAGAAGAGGCGGCGCAAACTTTCCCCGATGAGGAAGACATTTCGCTTTCTGGAATGAATGTTCTTCTTGCCGAGGACAATATCATCAACGCCGAAATTGCGAGCGAAGTTTTAAAGGACGCCGGCGCCACAGTTGAAGCCGCGGAAGACGGAAAGGTCGCCCTCGAGCTTTTCCAAAAGTCAGAAGCGAACCACTTCCAAGCGATTCTTATGGATTTGCGAATGCCTAACATGAACGGCTTTGAAGCCACAAAGGCAATCCGAGCGCTTGACCGCGACGACGCAAAGACAATTCCGATTATCGCGATGACTGCGGACGCTTTTGCCGAAGACGTTCAAAAATGTCTTGCCGCTGGAATGAACGGACATCTTGCAAAACCGATAGACATCGACTTGCTAAAAAAGACTCTTGTAAAATACGCAAAAGAAGGCGAGTGAGATTTTCGTAAAAAGCGCGAAAGCTTTTTATTTTATAGTGTCGTATTCAGATGAAATGGCCGTAGCGTCTTCTGGATATTCGGCCGACCATTTTTTCATTACGCGTTCAATAATTTGCGGAATATTGTGTTCCTGCGCGTTTTGCAAAATGATAAGAAATTGTTTTTTTCCGCGTTGGGTAAGAACATCGCTTTTGCGCAATGAAGACTGAATTGTTTTTCCAAAGTTTTTAAAAGACTCTTCGCCGCCGTCTACTGTAAAAAGCAAAAGCCAAATTTTTTGGTTGTAATTTTCAACCATGCGGCTCATGAATTGGTACATGGTTTTAAATTGTTCGGAAGACAGAACAAAGGCGCCAGGATTTTTATTTCTCTCGTTTAAGATTTCTACAATGCCGGAGATTCCGTTGTCTTTTTCATGTCCCTTATGCGCTTGATTTTTTTCAGACTTGAAAACAGCGTAGCCGTGCTTTCCGTTTTTTTTGACTTGATACAAGGCTTGGTCCGCCTTGTGATGCAATTCCTTATAGTCAGAGCCTTCTTCCGGAACGAAAACGCAGCCAATGGAAGCGCCCAAAGGAATTTCCATGTCTTGGCCCATAAGTTCCTTGGCCGCGGCGACGATATGTTCGTTTATAAAGCGCGATTTTGTTTCCAAAACTTTTTCGTCGTCAATATTTTGGCAGTAAAGAATAAATTCGTCTCCGCCCATCCTTCCGACTATGTCGTTGGCGCGAACTGCGGACCTTAAAATTTCGGCAAATTTAATCAGGATGGAATCTCCCATTCCATGTCCGTAAATATCGTTGACCAACTTAAAGCTGTCCAAGTCAACAATCATCAGAACGCCCTGACTTTGTTGGCAGAGCCTGGAAATTTCTTTTTGGGAAGAGGACTTGTTCAAGCAGCCTGTCATCGGATCAGTTTCTGCGGCGATTGTAAGTCCCTTTATTGTGTCGATAGTGTCAAGAATTTTTGCGACGCGTCTTAGCAATACGTCGGCTCGGAAGGGCTTTCGGATAAAATCCATCGCGCCGTTTTCAAAGCCCTTGCTTTCGTTTTCCTCGTCCTTGTCGGCGGTCATAAAAATAAATGGAATTTGTTCGCCGGCTTTTTTTTGCAATTCAGTTTGAAGCATGTAGCCGTCGATATTCGGCATGCGGAGGTCAGACAAAACTAAGTCGGGTTTTTCAATTTCGTAAAGCTTTATCGCTTCTTCGCCGGACGACGCGCAGACCGTCATATAAACTGAAGAAAGTATATGGGTGGTCATCATCAGAGAAATTTCTTCGTCATCGACAATCATTATCTTCTTCATATAAATGCGTTCCTCTCTTTTATTATAGCGCATATTTTTTGGCTTGACAGAAATTTTAATAAAAAATAAAGTATTTATTGGACGAATAAATCGTGCGATGGAGATGAAAATGACAATCAAGGATTTGGAAGAATTTGGCGCGGACGTTCAGGAAGGCCTTGCGCGTTGCCTCAATAAGGAAGATTTTTACATTAAGATGGTGAACATTTGGCGCGCGGACAAAAAAGTTGAAAACCTTGGACCTCTTCTCCAGTCAAAAAATTATGACGAAGCCTTTGAGATTGTCCATGCGTTAAAGGGAACTTTGGGAAACCTGGCCCTTACTCCAATCCTTGATCCAATTTTAAAAATGACTGAGCTTTTAAGGTCAAAAACCGACACGGATTATACAGACTTGTACAATGAAATAATGGCCCAGCGCGAAAAACTTTTGGCGCTATAATTGTTCTATGCAAATCGACCAACTCTTTGATTTTGTTTACGTATTGATTGACAAAAAGCGAGTCACCGCAAAAGAAATGGCCAAACGATTTAACGTTAGCGTTAGAACGATTTATCGTTGGGTTGACGCTTTGAGCGTTTCTGGCATTCCCCTTTATTCAGTAAAAGGCCGTAACGGAGGAATCGCGATTTCTGAAAAGTTCGCGATGGACAAAACCCTTCTTTCAGAAGAAGACAGGCTTGCGATTGTGTCCAGCGTAAAGGCTTTGAATTCACTTGGCGCGAACATTCAGACTGAACAAAAAATTTCTTACCTTTCCTCAAGCGACACTGACTGGCTTGAAGTTGACTTTGCCCCTTGGAGCCCTGAAGGCTCGGAAGTCAGAACGCTTTTTGCAACGCTAAAAAATTCAATTCTAAAAAAACTGCAAGTGGCTTTTGACTATTGTTCCACAGAAGGAAAAATCGAAAGAAAAATCGTTCATCCGTGGAAATTGCTTTTTAGAGGCCAAGCCTGGTATCTTGACGCTTGGTGTTCGTCAAAAAAAGAAGAACGTTTTTTTAAATTGAGTCGAATGAGCAAGGTCTCGCAAACTGGAAGGCCGGCGACAGTCACGCAAAAAGAATATTTGGCTTCAGGCGGACAAAGCAAAAAAGATTCGTATCCCGGCGAGGGAAAAAAATCAATGATAAAAATAGAGGCGAAAGTCGCTTCTTCAAAAATTTCTTTTTTGCTTGACTCTTTTGTATGTTCAAAAATGAAAGTTCATAAAGACAAAAGCGCGAGCGTAACTTTTTTGGCGCCCGACACGCCTTGGCTTTGCGACATGCTTTTGTCATTTGGTCCTAACATGAAAATTATTTCGCCGGAATCAATCAAGCAAAAAATAATCGCGCTTGCGAAAGAAACGATAAAGGTATATAAATAACTTCAGTAAAAATTTGAGGAATAAAATGACAGCAGAAAATACAAGGCTTGAATCCTTTGACATGAAAAATCTTCCTCTTGTGGTTGACGTTGTTGTTCCCCTTTGGAGCCCGCCGATTGGCGACGCTGACTTTAAAAGATTCAATGTTGAATACATTGTTCGGATGAACGTTTTTGAAAATGATCGCAAGTATCAGCTTGTGGATGCGAATGACGAAAGTCTTCTTTCGGCCGCCTTTCTTGCCAAAAAAGGAGAGGTCTGCAAGGCAAATGAATGGTTTGTTGAATCGTCAAAAAAATATCCAGACAATTTAAAAATCGCTTCTGGAATGAGCCGGGATTATCTTGAACTTATGGACAAGCGGACATTTTCTTTGATGAACGACGACGACATAAAGCTTTCTCTTTTTGTAAGCAGAAGGCCTGGCGCTGGCGCTTTAATTTTGGATAGCTTGCAAAAAAAATTCTTCGAGAAAGGATATAAAAATCTTTACCTTTGGACTGACTGCGACTGCAATTGGCAATGGTATATAAAGCATGGATTTTCCCTTGTCCAGGAAGACGTTTACGAACCCTTTAGCGACGAGGATTCCGATTACAAAACTTATATTTTTAAAAAAGAAAT
>JAILDQ010000048.1 GCA_024689365.1 Treponema sp.
TTTCACGTTTTTTTCCCTGACCCCTGGCCAAAGAAAAAGCACCACAAACGCCGTCTTATGAGGCGGCCCAACACTGATTTGCTTGCAAAAAAACTTAGGGACGGCGGCTACATTTACATGTGCACCGATTGGGAAGAATACGCTGAGGAAGCCCTTGAGGAATTGAAGTCTACTGAAAGCCTCGAAAATAAATACGAATCCTACGCTCCCCACCAGGAATGGCGGCCTGAGACTAAGTTTGAGCGAAAAGGCATTGAGGCCGGAAGGACCATTCGGGAATTGTTTTTTGTAAAAAAATCAGAAGAGTGAACGAAGTCCGCTTGGGAGGATAAATGGCCGATTTGTTTGAAAGCGCCCGCGTTGAAGAGCTGGCCGCCCTTATAAAAAAATACCAAGACTCTTACTACAACGGCGAGGCCGAGATTGAGGACGCCGAATTTGACAAACTTTGGGACGAGTTAAAATCCCTTGACCCGCAAAATCCAATCCTAAAAAAAGTCGGAGCCGATTCAGGAAACTTTGAAAAGGCTAGGCACGTCATGCCGATGGGAAGCCAAGAAAAAGCCGCCGACCCCGAGCAGTTTTTGGCTTGGGCTGCAAAGCACTCTTATGACGAATACTTGGTTGAATACAAGCTTGACGGCGCCAGTTTGGAATTGCAGTATCAAAAGGGCCGCCTTGTGCGCGCGGTCACTAGAGGCGACGGCTCAATCGGCGACGACATAACGGCAAACGCAAAAAAAATGAAGGGCGTTCAAAGCCTTTTAAAAAAGTCTCCCGATTTTACAGGAGGCGTTCGCGGCGAAGTAATAATGACTCACAGCGTTCACAAAAAATATTTTTCCGACAAGGCGAATTGCCGAAACGCCGCGAATGGTTTGATGAAGAGAAAGGACGGGGAAAAAAGCGAATTCCTTTCTTTGATAACTTACGACGCTTTGAGTACAGAAGGCGACAATCCCTTTTCTGACGAAGAGGAAAAAATCGCTTGGCTAAAAGAAAACGGCTTTGAATCAGTTCCTCTAAAAATATGCAAAAGCGCGCAAGAAGTCATTGACTATCGCTCGAGCGTTATGGAAATAAGGCCGGGCCTTGAATACGACATTGACGGATTGGTCGTAAAAGAAAGGGCGATAAACCTTGACGACGCAAGCCGCGCCCGTCCCGACAGGCAGATTGCCTTTAAATTTTCGTTGGAAGAAGCTGTGAGCGTTGTTCGTGAAGTGGAGTGGAGCGAAAACGGCGCCACCTACACGCCTGTGGCCATCTTTGATCCCGTACAGCTTGCTGGAACCACAGTCCAGCGCGCGAGCCTTGCAAATCCAGACACTTTGCGAAAATTAGGCGTAAAAATCGGAAGCCACGTTGTCGTTGTAAAGCGCGGCGAAATCATTCCAAAGATTCAAAGCGTCGTCGCTCATTCGGACGACGACAAAGTTTGCTCGCCGATTGCGTTTCCCAAAAAATGCTCGGTTTGCAATAGCGATTTGTTGGACACGCCAAGCCGCCTTTATTGTCCCAACAAAAATTGTCCAAAGCGCCTAAAGCACCAAATCTTTAAGTGGATTGAATGCGCGGACATCAGGGAATTTGGCGAGTCGATTGTCAACGCGCTTTTTAAAGACAAAAAGTTGCAGTCGATTAGCGACATTTATTCTTTGACCGAAGAGCTTTTGACGCCATATTTTTTGACGGAGGAAAGCATCGCCAAGGAAAAGAATTCCTTGGGCGCAAAAAATCTTGTCGCGTCTATAAAAGCGCATTCAAATATTTCTTTGGCGCAATTTATCGCAGGCTTTGACATTGAGGGCATCGGCGAGCAAATGGTTGAAAAAGTGATTGAGGGCGGCTTTGATTCCTTGGATAAAATATTAAGCGCGGGCCCGGAAGATTTTGAAAAGCTTTATGGTTTTGCAAAAATCACCGCGGCGACTTTCGCGCAAGGCTTGGCTGAAAACGCTGTCGAAATGAAATCTCTTGCTTCCAGCGGCCATCTTTCAATAAAAGAAAAAAAATCCGGCGCCTTGGCTGGAAAATCCTTTTGTTTTACCGGTGAATTGAAGACAATGAAGAGGGCTGACGCGGAAGCCTTGGTGAAGGAAAAAGGCGGAAGCGCAAAAAGTTCGGTCACCAAAGATTTGTCATACTTGGTTACCAACGATAAAAATAGCGGCTCCAGCAAAAACGCCAAAGCCGCAAAGTTTGGAATACCTATAATAAACGAAGAAGAGTTTTTAGAGCTCGTTAAATGACCAGTCTTCGTTCACAAAATAGTCTGGGTTTACGATAACGGAGTTCAAGCGAAGCTCCCAATGCAAGTGGGGGCCGGTGGAAAAGCCTGTTGACCCTGACAAGCCGATTACGTCGCCCTGCTGAACGATTTGGCCTTCCTTCACTTTAAGTGAGCTCAAATGATAGTACATGCTGTAAAAGCCCGGCATGTGCTCGATGATGATTGTCCAACCTGTTGCGATTCTGTTTTCCGCCAACATTACTTTTCCGCTTGCCGGACTGTAGATTTCCGTTCCTGTCGGAATGCCAAAGTCGATTCCGGCGTGAGTTGTTGTGCTTTCTTTTCCGCTTGGATATTTGTAAACGATTCTTTCGGCAAAGGCGGTTGTTCTTCTTGTTGACTTTACTGGAAGAATGAAACGCTTTAGGCCGTAAACGTCGTTTGCGTCAATCGTGTTTATTATGTCGTTTAGTTTTTTTGACTGGGCAACTTTTTCAGGGCTTGTGTTTTTTGAAATGCTGTCCATCTTTTGATTTAAAGTGATTACGCCGCTTTCAAATTTTTTTTCTTTTACCGCCAACGGAAGGTCAAACTTTTTTTCGTTTCCGTCGCCGATTTCGTAAATTACAGTCAGCGTGTAGTCTCCGCTTTTTGCCCAGCTGGAAAGCGGAATGCCTGTCAAATAGTCAGTGGAGTTTTTCTTTCCCGTCAATGAATAAAATTCGCTGGAACTGATGGTTTTTTCCTCGATTTTCATCTCGGCCTTGGCCTTTGGATTGAAATTCTTTTTCTTTGTCTTTACGTTTTCAAAGCGCATTCTTAAAAAAACCGGGTCTCCTGGAAAAGCGCTGTCATTGTAGTCCAAAGAGATGCTGTACTGAGGGCCGTCAAAACGGGCGTTCTTGCAAAATGCGTTTGCCGCCAATGTTAGGGCAAGCGCGGCTGTAAAAATTTTTTTGATATTTTTCATTTTAACTCCATCCTTTATTTTATCGGCAAAAAAAGCCTTGTCATTAGTCATGGCAAACTCATATAAGTAAAAAAAATTATTGAAAGGCTCGTTTTAGACAAGATATAAGGCGTTGGCAATCGAATATCTATAGAATAATTTTTTCATTTGCGCTATAATATTTTAAATTTATAATATCATAAAGAGGTTTTATTTTGTATAAGCCGGTAGATCCCAAAGCGGACTTTCCTAAGCAGGAAGAAGAAGTATTACAGTATTGGAAAGACAACGACACTTTTAAGAAATCGATTTCGCAGAGAGAAGGCGCGGATGAATTTATTCTTTACGACGGACCGCCCTTTGCCACAGGCCTCCCGCACTTTGGCCACTTTATTCCTTCTACCATTAAAGACATTATTCCTCGTTATCAAACAATGCGCGGAAAGCGCGTGGACCGCCGTTTTGGCTGGGACTGCCACGGACTTCCGGTTGAAAACTTAATCGAAAAAGAGCTTGGAATCAACTCTAAGCATGAAATCGAGGCTTACGGCGTCGCAAACTTTAACGAAAAGTGCCGCGCCAGCGTTCTAAAATACACAAGCGAATGGCAAAAAACCATCACAAGGCTTGGCCGCTGGGTTGACTTTGACCGCGACTACAAGACGATGAATCCTGACTACATGGAATCAATTTGGTGGGTGGCAAAATCTCTTTGGGACAAGGGCTTGATTTACGAAGGAAAGTACATTCTTCCTTACTGTCCAAGATGTTCCACCGTTCTTTCTTCGCATGAATTGGCGCAAGGCTACAAAGAAGTTCAGGATCCGGCCATAACGATTCGCTTTAAAATCACAAGGGCTCCGGCGGCTTTTTCCGACCCGGACATGACAAACGGAAAGACATACTTTTTGGCGTGGACAACAACTCCTTGGACCCTTCCTTCAAACGAAGGCTTGGCGATGGGACCGGACATTGAATACGTTAAGATTTTGGACAACGATTCGGGCGACTATTACATTTTGGCCGAAAGCCGTCTTGCCGCCTACTACAAGGATCCCGCCGAATACAAGGTTATTTACAAAAGGCCCGGAAAAGATTTTGTCGGCGCGAAGTACGAGCCCCTTTTCCCGTATTTTGAAAAGCTTTCAACAAACGAAGACGGCTCTGACGGAGCCTTCCGCCTCTTTAACGCCGACTATGTTTCTACAGAAGACGGTACCGGAATCGTTCACTTGGCGCCTTCCTTTGGCGAAGACGACAGCCAGGTTTTCAAAAAGGCCAACGAAGGAAAAGACGCCAAGGGCCAAATTCCTTTTATGGAGCCGATTGACGCAGAATGCAAATTCACAAAAGAAGTTCCAGACTATCAAGGCCGCTTTGTAAAGGAATGCGACAAAGACATTATGGACCGCCTCAAAAAAGAGGGCAAGCTTGTAAAGCGCGATCAAATCAAGCACCAATATCCCCACTGTTGGCGATGCGGCTCTCCTTTGATTTACCGCGGAATTGGAAGCTGGTTTGTAAAAGTGGCCGGCGAAAACCAAAAGCTTTTAAAGGCCAACAGCCAAATCAAATGGCAGCCGGGCCACATAAAAGAAGGACGTTTTGGAAAATGGCTTGAAGGCGCCCGCGACTGGGCTGTGAGCCGCAACCGTTATTGGGGAAACCCGATTCCGATTTGGAAGTGTCCGGATTGCGGAAAAACTATATGCGTCGGAAGCCGCCAAGAATTAAAGGAATTGTGCGGAATTTATCC
The DNA here is from genome assembly GCA_024689365.1 of Treponema sp. Classification (GTDB taxonomy): domain Bacteria; phylum Spirochaetota; class Spirochaetia; order Treponematales; family Treponemataceae; genus Treponema_D. The sequence goes on from JAILDQ010000048.1 coordinate 4,939, forward strand.
TGACGACTTGCACAAGCAATTTGTCGACAAGATTGAAATTCCTTGCTCTTGCGGCGGAAAGATGAAGCGCATTCCTGAAGTCTTTGACTGCTGGTTTGAGTCGGGCAGCATGCCTTACGCTCAGCTTCACTATCCTTTTGAAAACAAGGAATTCTTTGAACAGCATTTCCCCGCTGAATTCATCAGCGAAGGCCTTGACCAAACTCGCGGTTGGTTCTATACCTTGACCGTTTTGGCCGCCGAGTTGTTCGACAAGCCGGCCTTTAAGAACTGCATTGTAAACGGCTTGATTTTGGCCAATGACGGCCGAAAAATGTCCAAGTCTCTTAAAAATTACACCGACCCTGTTGAAGTAATCAACTTGTTCGGCGCCGACGCCTTGCGTTTGTTCTTGATGCATTCTGCGGTCGTAAAGGCCGACGACTTGCGTTATTCTGACGACGGCGTTAAGGAAATCCTTAAGTCAATTTTGATTCCTCTTTGGAACAGCTATTCATTCTTCGTTACATACGCAAACATCGACAAGATTCAGCCCAACGGAAAATTGTTCGAGAAAAGCTTGCCGCAGAATCCGCTTGACCGCTGGATTTTGAGCGTGACCCAGTCTTTGGTAAAGAACGTAAGCGCGGCTCTTGACGACTACGATTTGAGCGGAGCGATTGACCCGATCATCGCCTTCATCGACCAATTGAACAACTGGTACATCAGAAGAAGCCGCCGCCGCTTCTGGAAGAGCGAGAACGATTCCGACAAGGCCGAGGCTTACGAAGCCTTGTACTTGGCCCTTAAGACGTTTGCCCAAGTCAGCGCGCCCTTTATTCCTTTCATTACCGAACAAATGTGGCAGAACTTAAAGGTTGACGGCGACGCGGAAAGCGTTCACTTGAGCGACTATCCAACATACAACGAAGCCTGGCATGACGAGGCGCTTGAGTTCAAGATGGCCACTGTTCAAAAGGCAGTGTCGATGGGCCACAGCCTCAGAAACCAATTCAACATCAAGAACCGTCAGCCCTTGGCCGCAGTCGCCTTGGTTACCCGAAACGACGAGGAAAAGAAAGTCCTTGCCGAAATGGAAGACGCGATTCGCGAGGAATTGAACGTAAAGAAAGTTGTTTTCCACGACCGCGAAGACGAGTTGGTTGAATACAAGGCCAAGGCAAACTTTAAGGTCTTGGGAAAAGAACTTGGACCTTTGATGAAGGTTGCCGCGACAAAAATCGCCGTTCTTGGACAAAACGAGATTCAGTCTATTTTGGACGGCTCAAAGCTTTCTCTTGACGTTGACGGAAAGAGCGTCGATTTGACAGAAGAAAAAATCCTCGTAGAGAGAATCGAAAAAGAGGGCCTTAAGGTTGTAAACGACGGAACTCTTACGGTTGGACTTGAAACAAACATCACCGACGAGCTTAAGAAAGAGGGCTACGCGCGCGATTTGGTTCGCGGAATCCAAAATCTCAGAAAGGAAAGCGGACTTAGCGTTACCGACAGAATCAATCTTAAGGTCTTTGGCGACGACGAGCTCAAGGACGCTTGGTCAATGTTCTCTGATTTTGTTACCGGCGAAACTTTGGCTCAAAGCGCGGAATGGACAAAAATTGACGGCGCGACAATTGTTGACGCTGACGATAAAAAATGGAGCGTTAAAATTGAAAAAAATTAATGAATTGATTTTTGCCGCCGCGCTGTCATTGGCGCTTTTTGCCTTGGCTTCTTGCGCCACAGTCGCCGGCTCGAAAGTAAAGGTAAACGCCTTTGACACGCTTGACTCGGACGCGCTCGTTTATTTGAGCGTGCCTGTAGGAATTCACAGCGAGTTGACAAACAGCTTGCTCAAAGCCATGATTGGAAATGACGTTTCCGACAAATACATAAAGAACGTTACGGACAGCATTTCGCGCGTTTACATTGGAATCGGAAGCTCGGACGACAGAAACCGCCTTCAAGTGGCTTGCGACGGAAGCGTTTCGACCGCCTCTAAATTGGCATTGGCGACAAGCGATTATTTTAGCAAGAAGATTCAAAACGTAAACACGGCTGGAATCTATCCTGTTTACACGGAAAAACAATCTGGCATCCAGCTTTGCGCGCCTGGAAGCGATTTGATTTTGATTTCCCACGATGTGACTCCCTTGTTGACAAAATACGACAGGGAAGCGAACTCTCAAATTGTTTCAAATATTATTGAAGGCTCTCCCGAAAACAAAAACGCGCTTGATTGGAAAGAAAGCGAAACCTACAAGTTTGTAGGCGATTCCAGCACTAACAACGTTCGACTTTTTATGAACAAGCCGCTTTCTTTCATCACGAATCTTTTGGGAACGGCTCTTTCTTCTTCGATTTTTCAGCTTAACTACATTGAAGGCGAGTTTGCGAAATTGCCTTCGGGAAAATATTCGGTTGACTTGAACATGGAATTCAACAAGGACAATTTGATTCCAAAGGCGGTGGCTTTTCTAAAGGTCGCTCTATTGATGACGGATTCAAAGGTGACTGCCAGCGACAACCGCCATCTTTCTGTGACGGGCATACAAGTTTCGCTTTCTCAAATGCAAAAAATGCTTGGAATAAACTAAGGGGGAATTATGGACGGCGACAAAATCATTCTTAAGGCGGAAGACCTTGACGGCTATTTGACAGAAACGGACCAGGCGGATTTGAGGAATCTCGCCGCCATGTATGAGGAGACGATGAAAAGTTTTTCTCCTCTTGACCAGGAAAAAACAATCGCTCATTTTGACAAAATGGGCCACGTTATGCAAGACATCCTCAAAAAGCATCCTTCAATAAAAGTCTTTTCATTTGAGACGGAAGAGGGAAGCCACGCTGAGGCAAGCCACGTCATTTCAAAGCTCCGCAATATAAAGACAGGAAACCACGAGTTTGTTTACTATACCCAGCGCGCTTACGAAATGCTTTTTAGATTGGCTTACACAGGCCCGCATTCAGACAAGAAAAATTACATTGTAACGCCGACGCCTGTAAACAATCCCGTCCAGAACTTTGCGGTTCACAAGATTCCCGACATCGATTCTGAAATTTCAAATTCTGTTATGTGCGTAATGCTTAGAGGCGCCTTGCTTCCCAGCATCATCATGTCAAAGGAAATCGAAGAGTATTCTTCAAACGGATACGTAACGCCGTTCGCGCTTTTTAAGATTAACCGCGACGACACCAAGCAAGAAAACAACATGCAGTACATTCTTGACTTGAAAAAATCTTTCTTCAATCTTGAACAGCTTGACGGAAAGGACTTGATTTTCGCAGACCCGATGAACGCCACAGGCGGCTCTCTTGTAACTGTCGTGAAGTACTTGCAAAGCCAAGGCGTAAAGCCCCGCTCAATCAAGTTCTTCAACATCATCTCGGCTCTTAAAGGCTCTTTGAGAATCAGCCGCGCCTTGGACAACTGCATTTGCTACACCTTGTGGATGGACCCAGCCTTGAACAAAAGCGCCTACATCATGCCTGGCCTTGGCGACGCTGGAGACCGCTTGAACGGCTGCGACAAAAAGGAAAATCCCCGCAACATCATTCGTCTTATCGCAAACTACGGATCTACAATCAACGGTTTGTACAACTCGCAGCTTGCCGAAATCGAATCAATGGTTTTGGATAAAAATTGATGTTAAAGCGCGCCGCCTTAATTGTTTTTGCAATCGCGTCATTGGCTTCATGCCAAAGCTCAAAGTTTTTTATGCCTGGGCAAAAGCAAGTTGTAATCGAAAACATTTTTGTTGAGTATTACAATATTGCGGAAGAGTACGCAAAAATTCCTAATTACTCAAAGGCGGCTGAATATTATGTAAAGGCCGCGTCAAACAAAGAAATCTCCAAGGGGGCATATTTCAAGGCCGCCCGTTCATACGCCTTGGCAAGAGACTGGGAAAAAGCCCTTGAAATTTATCTGGCCCTTCAAAAACGCGACAAGGAAAACTTGAGCATAAAAGAAAGCCTTGCTTACATTTACGCGATGAACAATGATTTTGAACGGTCTGAGCGCTTGTATGTGGAGTTGCTTACACAAAATCCGGACGTGCCGAGCATTCTCGTAAATTACACAATTGTTCTTTTGACTTTGGAAAAATATGAAGACGCGCAAAAACAATTGGAAATCATTAAGGAAAAATTCCCTGACGAAGAGAAAATCGCCTCTATAGAGGAAAAGGTAAACGAGGCCTTGAATCCTCCGACCGACGAAAGCGAAGGGCAAATTCCGCCGGAATTGCAACAGCCTGAATTGGAACAACCTGACTTGGAGGCTTCTGAAAAAAGCGCGCCTAAAGATAAAGAAGAAAGTAAAAAAACTGAGTCTTCGAAAAATTGAAATAAAAAGGAATAATAAAAAAGCCTTTCGCTTTGCGGCGAAAGGCTTTTTTTTATTCTTCGTCTTCGTTTTCCCCATTGACAAATTTGCGGTATTTTTCAGGATTGACCCTAAAGGCGATTATTGGCGAGTCTGGATCGTCGCTTGCGTGAATCAAGGCTTGCTCGGCTTCGTTCTTCAAGCGGTCGGCGGAAATAAGACGGAGAGATCTGCTTGAGATGCCAATCAATGGCTTTGCCTTTACTTGGGCTGCTGACAAGGTTCCCTGCAAGTTTGAGTGCAAAACTTCGGCGCTTTGCAAAGCTTGGTCAATGTCATTGCGTTGGATGATTACGGCAAAGCCGTCTTCCTTGCATTCAAAAATAAAATCCTTAAATTGAAAGTAGTCCAGCATTGTTTGGCATACGTTTCCGTAATATTCGGACTCTTTTGTCATTCCAGGAATTTGTATCATTGCCAAAGCCAAGTCTTGTTCGCTGGAAGCCGCTCTTATCAATTCCGATTCAAGCCGCGCGTCCAAGTATGATTCCCAGCCAAAGCCGCTGGCAGGCGAGAATAAGCCCTGGTCCTCGGATAGAGGAGGAATGCTTTCTTGTTCTTCTGTTTGAGAGCTTTCGTTTTGAACGGAGCCGTCTTCTGTTGCTTCGCTGGCCTTTTGGGCTTGCTGGTCCGCGTAGGCGTTTTCAAGAGGATTGAAGTCAACTTTTTCTTCGCTTTCTTGAGGCTCAGCTTCTTGCGCGGCGTTTTTTTCTGGAAGGACTTCGCTTTTCTCTTCGCTGACAGGCGGAAGGTCCTTCTTTTCTTCCGGAACTTCTTCTTGAACTTCTTCCGGAACTTCTTCTGAACTTTCTTCTTCGTCAAAAAGGGATTCGCCAAAATCATCGTTGACGCTTGTCTTTTTAAAGTCAACGTCGCCTTCATAATCTTCTTTTTCGGAAGCGCTCAAGTACAAGTACATCAAGATTACGCATGCGGCCAAGGTTCCTGCCAAAACAATGATAAAGGCGATTTTTGCCCTGTAAAAAATTATCGCGGGAGCTACGGTGTAAATTGTGGCGTTCAGCCTAATGTCCGCGCCGTCGGAGCCTGAAATTCTAGTGCTGAAGGCTTTTACAAAGACCGACGCTTGCGGTTTTTCTTGCATGGGATAGACGTAAACCGCTTGGCCGTTGACTTCAAGCTTGATTGAATCAAAGATTTCTGGAGAGCCGACCGCGGAGTTGAATAGATTTAAGAATTCTTTTGAGCCGCTGGAATATATTCCGCTTGCTTCCGCGGTTCTGGAAGAAAGCTTTTCAAACTTCGCGCCGGCAGTTTTTAGTCCTGAATTGTAGTCTGAATAAATGCAAGCCGCGAAAACAATTATCGTCACAACAAAGACGCAAGCGATTGCAAGCGCCGCTAAAGTAATGCCCCTCTTTTTCATATCTTACTATTATACAGTAGAATTGTTTTGAGCGCAAGTTTTTTCGCTTCTTTTGTTGACATTTTATTTTCCGCGTTTTTGTTGAGACAAAAGGCTGTGTAGGGTAAAATCAAGGCGCTTTGAGGCATTATTTTTTCTTCTTTTTCAAGCGTTCTTAAGTTTTCTTCAAGGGCCTTTTTAAAATTCAAAAAGTCAAAATCGATTGGGTAAAAGACGCGGGGCTTTTCATTCTTTTGATTGTCTTTTATGCGACATTCATAGATTTTTTCTTTGCTGTAAGTCAAGTTTGGGCCCAAAAAAACTTCCAGAGAGTCCTGATAGCTTTTCATCAATTCGTTTTGCAAAAAGCCGCGTTCGTTCGCTTGCAGTCGGCTCCTGAACATAAGGCTTGTGTAAGCGTTTTGCCAATTGTCAACGCGCCTTTGCTTTTTGCAGTAAAGGTCGTCCAAGTAGCTTCCTTTTGCGTAAGGCTTTCCCCCTGAATAGCCAAAATCCGCTCCGAAAATTTCTATCTCAGAAAAGCCCGCTTGAATCGCAAAGTCAAGGGCCGCAATGCTAACGGTTCCGCCGCCGCTATTGGTTTTGACAAAGGGATTTTTGCAAAAGGCGCTGGCGAATGAAATCAATGGATGGCCGCCGTTAATGAAAAGCAAATTTCCTTTTTTTTCATAAACGAATTTTGCTATTGAATGGTTTGCCGCCAAGTCCAAAATAAAAATCGTGTCCTTGTCAAAAGGCGCGTTAAAATGCTCCGCGCTCAAATATTGCGGATCTATCGAAACTGCTGCGTCAACCTTTATCTTGTGGCGTGACAAAATTTTGTAGCCAGTGTCTGTCGCGATTGTAAAATATTTTTCTCGTTCAGCCTTTATTTTTTCTATGCTTTTGTCGAGGCTTGGACCGGCTGCGATAATGGCGGCTTTTTTGCTTGCGTCAATTGTTATTGGTTTGCAATCGATTTCTTGCATTTTCTTTAATGTATGCAAATTGCAAAAAAAGTTTTTTTGCCAAAGACCGCCAAAACGCGCTTGCGTGGAATAGTCAACGCTGATTTTTTTTAGGCATTTATTTATTCTTTCGATTAGGCTTTTATAAAGAGCCGGCTCTTCGTCGGCCCAAGAGCGGAGACACGCAATTTGCAAGTTTCCGTAATAGGCTGGAAAGTAGTTGTTTGCGAGCGCTTTTTCCAAATCGCTTGAATCTTCCGCGCAGCAAAAAATTACGTTCGGGTTTTCAAAAAGCCTTTTGACGCATGGAATTTTTTCTTTAAGGAAGTTCAAGTCTTCAAGGGATTTTTCGAGCGCGATTATTTTGCATGAAGGATTTCGTTTTAAAAAGCTTTCGATATGGTAGCCGCCGCCAACTCCGATTATTATGGCGAATAAAATGCCGTCATTTTGAGTCAAAAAATTTTGGGCTTCCCGCTCGGGATTGTATTTTGAGTGGGCGGCTTTTCCAGAATGAAAAATCGGAATTAAAGATTCGTTTTTTGCTTGGACAATTTCAGTGTAAATCAATTTGTCTTTCGTCCCCTTGCAAAAACTTCTGTAAAAAGCTTTTCGCTTTTTTCTTTTATCAAAAGCCCCCTCTTTTCTTTTTGGCTAAAATCCATTTCCCTTTGAGCCATGATAAAGTCTGCTGGAAAAATTTCGTTTAATAGCCAATCGCTTTTAAAGGCTTCTTTTGCGATTTCTTGAATTTTTTTGGCCCTTTCATTTTTGTTTAAAATTTCGCTTTCGGATTTTTCTTGAAATTCAAAGGCTTCGTTTTTGTCAGAGCAGCTTTCTAAAATCAATCTTTCAAATTCGCTTTGCTTTATGTCTTTGATTTGCCCAAGCGTTCTTTTGAATTTTCTTGAGCCGGTGATCCTGTAAACATTTCTATTTTCAAGATTTTTTGAGCAAAACCATTGCGCGTAAATTTCAAGGCTTGGATTGTAAAACGAAGATTTAGCCTCGCGCGTTTCTTTTGCGCTTAGCCTAAAGTCTTTTCGCTCGTTTTCTGTGTCCAAAGCGTTTGGCCTTGCGTGGCTTTTGTCTATGAAATTTTGCAAGTCCAAGCCTGCGAAAAAAATGTTTTCATCGCTTTGAGAAAGAAAAAAATCCAAGGCGCTTCCGCTTACTGTTCCGTTTCTTTTAAAAAGGATTGGCTCAATCTTAAGCGCTTCAAAAAGCTTTTTTGAAAGCGCGTCGTCTTCGTAACAAAGAGGAAGAATTTTTTTTGACTTGAACAAATCTGAAGGGCAGGCGGCTTCGGGATTAAGGGCTAGGGGACAGGCCCATGAATTTTTTCTAAGCGCGTCCAAATGTTTTTTTGCCCAATAGCCGCCGTCAGAGCTTAGGCACAAATCGGCTTTTATATTGTTTGCTGTCAATGGTTTGATTGCGGAAGAAAGAGCGCATAAAAAAACTCGCTCTCGATTTTTTATTATAGAAGGAATCGCGTCTTCAAGGCTTGGGCCTGACGCGCAAATCAATATCGGTTTTTCTATTTTTTTTAAGAAGCAGATTTTATTTAAATTGTCAAAAAAAAGAAATTTGTTTTTTAGCCAACGCTTTCCAAAATATTCTCTTGTTGCCAAAAGGCTTTTGGCCTTTTCCATCGCGGCCTTTATTTCTTTCCAAGCCAAAGCGCTTTCTTCTTGCCAAATTTTCGCGCTTGCAGGCCATTCATAAAAAAGGCATTGAAAAAGATTTTCCTCGCCCAAAAGGTCGAACAAATTTTGGGAAAGGCTTTTGCCTTTTTTTAATGTAATGCAAAAATCCCAAGCCTTGTCAAATTGATGGAAATCGTCGCAATAACGAACGCAGGCGATTTTTGCGTCGGGAAAGCGCTTCCTCAAAAATGGAAGGCAGTAGCCAAGGCCTCCTTCTAAAATCACAAGGCAAGTTGGCTTAAAGTCAGCCTGAAGGTTTTGGACAAAACGCTCCGCTTCCGCTTCTGGATTGTAGGATGAGTGCAAAAATATTCCGTTGACTTTTGCGCTTTGGCTTGAGTTTTTGGCTGGAAGAAATTCGAGGGGCAAAATTAACCTCGCAACAAATAGTCTAAAATTTCTTCGTCGATTGATGAGTAGCCGGCGGTCAAAATGATTATTTTTTTAGCGGCTTCGTTTCCGATTAAATCGCTGTATTCAAGCGACAAATGTTCTTTTAGGATTTCGTCTTCTATGTCGGAGTTTATAAGCGCGGCGGCCTTGATTTCGCTAGTGTCTTCCGCGTAAATTGCCCCCGGCTTTGCGAAAAGTTTTTTTGTCTTGTAAAATATTTCTTCAAAGATTGTGTTTGTAAGAATATGCTGAATTGTCTGCTCGCTTATTTCAATGTTTTTGGTGGTTTCGTCCAGGGCTTTTTTTGTTGAAATAAGGCATAGGCGAGCCTTTCCCTTGTTTGTCAAATCTTTTAAGGCCTCAAGACTGGGCTCGGCAAGAAGGGGATTGTCGCTCTTGTTTAATATTGAAAGAAGCTCGCTTTTAAAAGAAGGGCCCACTCGCAAAAAGCCTGACGGATTGAAAGAATATTCAAAAAAGATGTAGAGCTTTTCATTGTCTGTGATTTTCAGGATTCTAAAGGCTTTGACTTTTGAGCGCGCGTCTTTTCCCAAAAATTGGGTGAAGGCCGTGAAGTTTGGGCTTTCTCTGTCTAGGCTAATCCAAGATTCCGTGCGGGCGGAGCCTAGCCAAAAGTCTTTTGTTGATATGGAGCTGAAAATAGATTGGGCGTCGATTCCATAGGCTTTTTTGAGCATCATTAAGCCGCCTTGTTCGCAAAAAACTCCGCAGCGTTCAAAGCCGTATTCCTCGGCCCATTCTTGGAATGTCATTTCAGAGGCCTCTTGAGCTTTGTTCAAGAGGCCTCCTTTTTTGCCTGTGGCTATGCTTAGCAAACCCATTTTTTATGAAAGTCCAAGCTCGTCAAAAAGTTTTTTGTATGTGACAAAGTGCTCGGATTTAGCAAACTCCGTGATTTTGTCTTCCGGCAAATTCTCAAGCAATTGATCCATATATGAAAGAACAGAAACGATTTCCGTCTTAAGGTTCTTTGAAATCGAAGTTGTTTCCATGGCGCTTGGAGCGGCAGCCACTGTCTTTTCAACTTCCGGCTCGGCGCTTGGCTCTTCTTCGATTGTTGGCTCGTCAACAGAACTTTCGTCCATGATTGTCGGCTCGGCGTTTTCTTCAACAGTCGGCTCTTCGGCGATTGTCGGCTCTGAGCTTTCTTCAGCGAACGCGTCTTCCGCAACAGGCTCGTCAAAGATTGACATGTCAACTTCTTCGCCTGACTCGTCTTGAGCAACAGTCGGGTCTTCCGTCAACGCGCTTTCGTCCAAGGTTTCAGGAACAGGCTCTTCGTTTGCGTCGTCGTCAAGGTTGAATTCGTCGTCCAAAGACTTTGAGTTTTCGTACGCGTCTTTTTCCGCCAAAGCGTCGTCAACGATGTCTGATTCAACAGCGTCGGCTTCGTCAAAGGCGGCGTGAATGTCGTCTCCTACAGAAACCGAAACGTCGTCGGTGTCTTCCTGCAAGGAAATGTTTTCCTTCATAATGTCGGAAACTGAATTTTCGTAAGCGTCTTTTTCGGCTAGGGCAGTGTCTGTGATTTCAGATTCAACAGCGTCGGCCTCGTCAAAGGCGGCGTTGATGTCGTCTCCGATTGAAACTGAAACGTTGTCGGAATCTTCTTGCAATGAAACGTTTTCTTTTACAATGTCGTCAACGCTTACGACTGTTTCGTCGCCTTCGCTTTCGGTCGGCATGTCCTGTTCCATATATTCGATTTTTTCATCGTCAAGGGAATCGGCGATTGAAACGTCTTCCTGCATGATTTCGTCAACGGCTTCCGCGTTAATGCTTTCTTCAGGAAGGCTGTCCATCGGCTCGTCCGTGTTTACGACAGAATCCATCAAATCGCTGCTTGAAGACTCAACCGTGATGTCGTCTTCAACTTTCGGAACGCTGATTTCTTCAGGAAGAACGTTTTCCTCGCCAAACTCGTCGGTGGTTCCGGCCAAGTCTTCAGGAGTGATTTCAGCGCTTTCGATTTTTGGCTCTTCCATGTCGGCTTCATTGAAGTTCATCGTGATGTCTTCGCCGCCGATTGAAGTTTCGTCAAATTCGGGCTCGGCCATTTCTTCAACGGCAGGCTCTTGGTCAAAGGAAACTTCTTCTTCAACAGGCTCTTCGTCTGTTTCAGGAGCCGCGTCTTCTGTGGAGAATTCCGCGTTGCTCAAAATGTTTGTCAACTCGTTGCCGCTTAATGCGATTGTGTCGTCCCCGTCGTCGTCGGCGCCAAAGAAGCCCATGTCTTCTTCTGGGGCGCTTTCAGTCTTCGCGGCTGGAATAGGGGCAGTTCCGGCCGCTGCAGTAGGGCGGTCTTTCAATTCCTCAAAGTCGCTCTTAAGATTTTTGATTTCGTCTTTAAGGTTTGAAAGCTCGCCCATGATTTGGCTGAGGATTTCCTGGCCTTTTTGGTTGATTTCAAGATTCTGTTCCGCGTTTTGCGCGCTTTCGTTTTCAATGCTCATAGTCTCGCCTTCGTCAATTTCCGTGTCGTCAGAACTTTCAACATTGCCCATTACAACATCCTGCACGCTGGGGACTTTTGAATCGTCGTCAGCTGAAACTTTCATGTCGTAATCAACAACCTCTTTCTTCGGAGCGCTTCCGCCGTCCGGTCCGTTCGTCATTCCAATGTTAGCGTCGTCGTCGTCAAATCCAAAGTCGCTCAAGTCGATTTCTTCTGTGTCGCCAGACAAAGCTTCTTGCGGCGCGGCAGGCTTTGGACTTTGGTCATTTCCAAAATTGTCGAACATATCGTCCGCGGAAGCCGTCGCTTCCGCAACAGGCGCGGCTGCTTCAGGAGCCGGGCTTTCCTCGTCTTCTTCCTGAATGATTTCCTCGGCGTTGTCGTCAAAGCTTACGTCGATGTCAAGGGATTTTTGGTCCTCGATTTCTTCAGGCTTTGTTTCTTTCTTGGCGGGTGCGTCGTCCATGAAGGCGCTCAAGTCAACGTCGCCGTCTGAACCTCCGTCCATAAAGGCGCTGAGGTCAACGTCGCCGTCGGGGGCGGAGCTTGCGTCTGAGCCGCCGTCCATAAAAGCGTCCAAGTCAACTTCTCCGTCGGGAGTTGAGTCTACGCTTGAAGAATCGCTCATAAAGTCATCCAGGTCAACTTCGCCGTCAGGAATGTCGTCAAGGCTGACTTCTTCCGTGGCGCCTGTGTCGGCCGGAATGTCGGCGGCCGTTTCTTCCGCGGCGCTTTCTTCAGGAAGGCTTTCGTCTGTCGTGATGTCAAGGCCGTCAATGTTAAAGTCGTCCATGCCGTCTTCAACTGCCGGCTCTTCAACGGCGGCTTCTTCCGTCGGGATTTCTTGGTTTTCAGTTATGTTCAAAAGTTCGTCAGGGCTAAGGGTTGTGTCGGCGTTTTCGTCTTCGCCGCCTTCCATGCTTCCTGTTATGTTTGAAAGTTCGTCAGGGCTGAGGGTTGTGTCTGTGTTCTCGTCTTCTTCAACGCCCGAGCTTTCTTCCGCGGGGATGTCGATGTCAATGTCAAGGTCGGAGATTTCGTTTTGTTCGGGGGCAGGGGATTCGTTCAAGTCTTCCGCGGTCATCGGGAATTCGATGTCGTTGAACATGTCGTCGTCGGAAGGCAAATCGATGTCGTCAATCGCGTTTTCAGGAATTTCGTTGGAGTCGCCTTTTATGTCTTTAGGCGTGTTTTTCACCCAAACGCCGTATTTGTCGAGGTCTTTTGAATCAGTTGAATCGCTCATATATATTCCCCTTTATAAACTTTTCATTATATTATCGGCCTTTATTGACAAAAACCGCGCATTTTTCTTTATACTTTTATTCATTATATTGTATCACATATTTAAAAAAAATCCAATAAGAAATTTGATTTTTTTTCCGATAATGAATTCATAATGAAAACGGCCAAATATTTGCCTGCCTTGCTTGCGGGAACCTTAGTCTACGCTTTGCTTTCGATTTTTTGGGGCCAAAGCGGAATTTGGGCGCAAAGGCAGCTTGAAGAACAAAAAAAGTCGATTAGCGCCCACACGCAAGAAATTCAGCGGATAAACGATGAATTGAATCTTGAAAAGACCGCCATTCGCGACGACGCTGACGTTATCGCCGCCTACGCGAGAAAGTTGGATTATGTTTTTGAGGACGAAAAGCTGGTCAAAATAAAGGGCCTGGCCGTTTCCGAGCCTTTGATGTACGACACTGGCACTGTTCTTAAAAGCGTTCCCGTCGCTTATGTTAGCGAATGGTTTTGCAAGGGAGCCGGACTCGCCGTCGGCCTTTTGCTGGCTTTTGCCATTTTCTTGTTCGACATTTCCTACGGAATAAAGTCTTTCTCAAAGAAAAAGCGTTTTGAGACCATAGAGGGAATTCCCGTTTATGACGTTGCTCAAGTCTGAAAAAGACAGCGCCCAAAAAGCGGCCCAAGCCCTCTTGCAGGGAAAAATTGCGGTTTTGCCCACCGACACGGTCTACGGCTTTAGCGCCCTTGCGATTTTGGACAAGAAAAAGTCGGGCTTGGACCTTCAAATCGACAAAATAAAGGAAAGCCCTTCCTCAAAACCCTTGATCGAGCTGATTTCAAGGCCAAAAGACATTTTCCGCTACACCGACCAGGAGATTCCGCAAAAAGTTTTTGAAAAATGGCCCGGCCCCCTTACAGTCATTGTTCAAAACAACGAATGGTATAAGGACTTGACCGGCCGTGAAAAGACCGCCTTTCGCTGTCCTGGCGACGAATGGTTGCGGGAAGTGATTTTTCTGTGCGAAAGCCCTATATATTCGACTAGCGTGAATCTTTCAGGAAAGGCCGTCCTTGAATCGGAAGCCGCGATTTGGGGAGAATTTGGCGGTCAAATAGACCTTTTTGTCAAAGACGGAGACAAAAAAAACGCTCTGCCTAGCACAATTGTCGCGATTGAGGACGGAAAGCCTTGCTTGGTTCGTCAAGGCGCCGTCAAAATCGACTGATTTTATTCGTTTTCCAGCTCAAACTTGCGCTTTAAGTAAACGTATTCGTAGAGAATGTCGTCAAAATTCTCGTAGCCAAAAATCTTGTGGACTTTTGTGATTCTCCATTGCTTTATGTTGTCAACGTGGGGATAAGGAAGCCAAAAAAGCCTTTTTGAAAAATGCCTTATAACTGTATCTTTGTATAGGAATTTTTGATCGTTAAAGCGCTGCTTCAAGATTTTTTGTTTAGTCGTGCTTAAAATGATTGCGCTTTCGTCGGCGAACAGGAGTTTTCTGTGTTTCAAGATTTCCCTGGCTTTTTTCAATAGGCCTGTTTTTTTGCATTCCTCAAGGTTGAACAAAATCACGCCGGCGTTGATGAACTTCCTTCTAAAAAAGAGGATGATTTTTCCGTAATGGTCGCGGGCGGCGGCGTATTCATAGCCCTCGATGTCTGTGTCCCACAAAAGCCTTACGTCACGGTTGAACAAGAGGTCGATGTCAAGATACAAAAGTTTTTTTGGCATGTCGGGAACCATGTCCGCGAAAAGCCTTATGAGCGTGTATGGTGAGCAGTAGCATTGCTCGTTGGGGCAGGAATCAAATTCCGCTTTGTAAATGTCGGTCACGTCGGTTTTTGTCACTTTGTTTTGCGGGTTGTAAGATTTTGCAGTCTTGTCCAAAAAGCCTATCATTTTGTCGCTTATGCAAGTGTATTCGGGCTTTATGTGGGAAACGTCCATTGTCCAAACATGAAAGTTAAAGGGCTCGTCGCTTTTTGTTCGCTTTAAAATTGAAAGCATGCAAGTCAAGATTCCGTCAAAAATCTTTGAGTTTCCGCAAAACAAAATGTCAATCATCGCTTTTTTCCTTTTTTATGTATTGAATTATCTCAATGTCGCTGTTTTGGCTTCTTTTTGTCATCGCCTCGTAAACCCTGTTCCTCAAGTCAAGGCGCGCTTCTTTGCTTGGAAGGTTTCCGTCGGCGTAAAAGGGGCCGTCAACGTAAGTTACCATTCTTGGATTTTTTGAAAAGCGCCTTTTTTGGTAAGTGTTGGTGAAGCAGTAAACCGCCGCCTTGAATTGCATGGGGTACCTAAACGACAGGTCTGAAAAAGGCCGTATTTTTGTGTAGTAAGGCCAAATGTGCGCCTCTGGATAAACGCAAACGGCTTGCTTTTCCTCGGCCCTGACCTTTAGAATGTTCATAAAATTTTTGGCGGCCCCCAAGTTGTCGGGAAGCGGAAGGGCGCCCAAAATTCTTGTTTTCAATCCCAAGCCCGGTATGGAAACGTTGTTGGCATGGACAATTACGTAGACACCTTTTGGGAAGGCGACAAAAGTCGGAATCAAGGCGTCGGCGATTGGATTGGTGTGGTTTCCGAAAATGTAAAGGGGCCCTTTTGGAGCCTTTTTCATAACGGCGCGGTTTACGATTTTGTGCCTGTATTTTAATTTTAGCCAAAGCCAGGCGATTGGCATTGAAAAAATCCTGTACCAAAAAAAGCGCTTGGCGTTCCAGCAAAAGCCGCTTTTTCCGTAGTCGTAGTTTTGGTCAATCGGAATGGCTTTTATTTGCATTTCAGAAAATTCGTCGTTCAATTCGTCGGAGTAATAGATGACGCGCTTTTCTTCTTGCTTCTTTTTCATAGGCGAAACTCTATCATTTTTTCTAAAAAAAGTATACACTTGCCTTCATGAAAAAGAATCATAATAAAGGCGCCTTTGTTTTTGCGATTTTTGCCCTTGGAATTTTTTCCGCGTTTTCTGAGATTTCTCCTTCCGTCCAAAAAAACGTTGACGATTTTATGGACTTGCGGATGAAGGTTTCCGGCCTTTCGCAAAACGAGGCCTTGCCAAAAATCGAGGCTTTTGAAAAAGGCTTGAATGCCAATTCGTCTTCGTTCACCGACGAGGAAAGCCTTGTCTTGGAAAATTTCATTGTAATGGAAAAATACAATTTTTTGCGGAAGTCTCCCTCGCAAAAGGATTATCTAAAAAAGACCTTGAAAGCGCTGAAAGAAAAAAACGAAGCGTGGTTTGAAAGTCATGGCGAGGCTTCCGCCGGCAAGTGGCTTTTGGCTACAAGCGCCGACGTGACTTCTTGCTATATGTCTTATTCTTGGGCGGAAGTCATGAAAAGCGGCTTGGCCTTGCGCGATAAATACAAGGCCTCTGTCGAGCTTGACAAAAATTTCGCTTACGGTTGGATGAACCTTGGCCAATGGAATTATTGGGCTCCTGCAATCAACGGCGGCGGCGGAAAGAAGGCAAGCGAGGCTTTTGAAAATGCCTATGCGAGCGCGAAAAATCCCGCCGAAAAATTTTTTGCCTGCATTTTCTTGTCTCAATTTTTGTTTGAGGAAAAGAACTTTGAGCGCTCAAAGCTTTTGCTCGACCAAGCGGAAGCCCAAAATCCCGGAAGCGCGAGCGTTGCCTTTTTGCGAAAAATCAATCAAGAGGACGGCGACTCCTTTTTTGAATGGAACAAAAAGCACAACCAAATGGAAAAGGACAAGTAGCCTTTTGCAAAAGCGCGTTCCGCTTGCAAGTTTGCCCTAAAAGCGCTAGTCTAACTTCTATGAATTTTCCGCGAGTGTTTTTAAAAAGAAACGAAGAAAAAGAAATTAAGGGCGGCTTTTTGTGGGCTTTTGACAATGAGCTTGGCCGCGTAAAATATTTTGAAGGAAACGAATGGAGGGAATGCCAGTTTGTTCCCAAGGAAGAAGGCGCTGACTTTCCCGTAAAAGACGGCGAGCTTGTTGAGCTTTACACCAATGGCGGAGCCTTCTTGGCCAGCGGAATCTTCAACCGTTCGTCAAAAATAACCGTCCGTCTTTTGGGACCGGAAAAGGCCGACCGCATTGACGCTGACAAAAGCGCTTTTATCTACAAAAAAATATTCGACGCTTGGAACCTTCGCAAAATGCATTTTGACCAAGGCGATTCTTTCCGCTTGCTTTTTGGCGAAGCTGATTTTTTGCCGGGCTTCATTTGCGAGCGCTATGTTGCGGAAGGCTGCAAGCCTTATTTGCTAGTTCAATTTTTGTCCTTGTCTTGCGAAGTTTTCAGGAAGGAAATAATTTCCGCGCTTGAAAAAATCGCCGAGCCCTTTGCCATTTACGAAAGAAGCGACGCTGACGTTCGCCTTAAGGAAGGCCTGGACTTGAAGAGCGGCTGGATAAAAAAGCCCAAGGGCTCCGACTCTTCGACAATCACAATCGTTGAAAATTCCGTTCGCATTCAAGTTGACTTGGCGAAGGGTCAGAAAACCGGTTATTTCTTGGACCAAAAATTCAACAGAAAGGAAATCTGGAAATATTGCCGCGGAAAAAATGTCTTTGACGCCTTTAGCCATACGGGAGCCTTTGGCCTTAACGCCTTTATGGCTGGAGCCAAGAGCGTTTTGTGCGCCGACATTTCGCAGGACGCGGTAGACCTTATAAACACGAACATTGGCTTGAACGGCGCGGAAAAAATCATGTCGTCGGTTTGCGCTGACGTTTTTGATTTGTTGAAGCAATATGAATCGGAAGGAAAGAAGTTCGACGTAATAATTCTTGATCCGCCGGCCTTTACAAAATCAGCGAAGATGATAAAGAAGGCTTACAGCGGCTACAAGGAAATAAACCTTAGGGCCTTGCGAATATTGAATCAGGGCGGAATCTTAATCACTTGCTCTTGCTCGCACTTTTTTGACGAAAGCAATTTTTATTCAATGCTTACCGCGGCGGCGGCCGACAGCCACAGGCGCGTCCAGATTTTGCAAAAGAGGGGAGCCGCTCCGGACCATCCGCTTTTGCTCGGCTATCCAAAAAGCGAATACCTAAAATGCGCGATTTGCAAGGTTCAATAAGTGGAAGATCAAGCCGCCTATAATTGCGTAGTTCTCTTGGGGCCGACTGCCGTTGGAAAAACGGCCATTGGCGTTAGAATTGCGAAAGCCTTGAATTCAGAAATAATTTCCGCGGACAGCAGGCAAGTCTACAAGGGCTTGGACATTGGAAGCGGAAAGGACTTGGCCGACTACACCTTGGACGGAGAAGCGATTCCGTATCATTTGATTGACGTTTCAGATTTGAGCCAAGAGTATTCCGTTTTTTTGTACCAACAAGATTTTTACAAATGTTTTTCACAGTTGCGCTCGCGCTCGATAATTCCTGTAGTTGTTGGCGGAAGCGGAATGTACGTTGACGCCGTCGTGCGCGGTTACGATTTGGTTCCTGTTCCAAGAAACGAAAAATTGCGGGCTGAGCTTGAAAAAAAGTCTTTGGAAGAATTGGGAAAAATTCTTTTGGACTTAAAGGGCGGCTCGATTCATGTGCCAAGAGATTTGGAAGAGCGCGAGCGCGTTGTAAAAGCGATAGAAATAGAAACTTTTATTCAAGGCCCTGAATGCGAGTCATTTAAAAAATCCCTTGCCCCCAGGCCTCAAATAAAGCCTTTGATTTTAGGAACTAGTTTGCCGAGAGCCGATTTAAGGGCGAACATCGCGCGCCGTTTGGATGAAAGGCTTGATTCGGGCATGATTGAGGAAGTTCAGGGCTTGCATGACGCAGGCGCTTCTTGGGAGCGTTTGGAAAAGCTGGGCCTTGAATACCGTTTTGTCTCCCAGTTTTTGCAAGGAAAATATTCCAGCCAAAAAGAAATGCGAGACCTCTTATGCACGGCGATTTGTCAATTCGCTAAGCGCCAGGAAACTTGGTTCAGGGGAATGGAAAAAAAAGGCGTGAAGATAAATTGGATTTCGCCCGAAGGCGGAATCGAAGAAAGGTTTTTGGCCGCGACGAAAATCATCGCGGCCGCGGGTATTGAAATCAAGCGCTGATGGCTTCGGCCACAGACTCGTCCACTTTTGTCAAATAGCCAGTTCTTACACAGCTTTCAAAAAGCGACTTGCTAATGTAGTCCGTCTTAACTTCATTGTATCCGTCTTGGTCGCGGACAATGCGAACAACGTATCCGTCTTCAACTTCGCGAACTATTGTCATGTAGTCGTTTGCGTTTCCAATGCTTTTCAATGTATAGGTTCCCATAAAATTCCTCCTATCAATTTTAAATAAAAGCAAAATCAACTTGCAAATTGCAAGCGCTAACATTATAATTGTCGGAGATGGACAAAAATAGTTTAGCCCTTTTTTGCGACGCGCACTTTCATTTGTTGCCTTCGGAAGAAGCCCTAAAAGGAATGAATTTCTCTATTGGAAAGGCTTGCTCGGCCGCCCATTCCGCAAAGGAGTTTTTGGCGCAAGAAAAGCGCGTCCTTGAAATCAACCAAAATTTAAAGGAAAGCGGCGGCTTTTTGATTCAATCCTTTGGCCTTCATCCGCAAGAGCCCCTTTTGGAAAATCTTGATTTTTTGGAAGGGCTTTTAAAAGAAAGGCGGATTCAGGCGGTGGGCGAGTGCGGCCTTGATTTTTTTACAAAAGATTTTTTGGCAAACAAAGAAGCTCAGGACAAGGCCTTTGACGCGCAAATTGAATTGGCCGCGCGCTTCAAGATTCCGGCTTTGATTCACGCAAGAAAAGCCATGCAAGAAATTTTTGAGAGGGCGCAAAAACTAAAGGAGCTGCCTTCCGTTATTTTCCATTCCTTTGCGGGAAGCCCAATGGACGCGCTTTCGCTTTTAAATAAAGGAATCAACGCTTATTTTTCTTTTGGAAAGCCCTTGATGAACGGCAACAAAAAGGCGATTTCTTGCGTCCGTTCTTTGCCGATGGACCGCTTGCTCTTTGAAACTGACGCGCCCTACCAAAGCCTAAAGGGCGAGGTGGCCACAAGTCCAAACGAAATCGCGGACGTTTGCCAAACGGCTTTTGAGATAAGAAATTCAGGCCTTCAGTTTGAGGCGCGGCCGTCCTTCGCGTCTTTTTCCGCCGCAATCGAAGAAAATTTTAGCCGCGCCTATTGCCTGAAAGTCTAATTATAAAAGCCTTGCTTTTTCAACTTCCAAAAGGCATTTTTTGTAGTCCGCGGCAAAGTCATTTACAAGGCTTTCCAGCTCTTCAAGGCTTTTTTCGGCGGCGGAAGGAGAAATCTTTCCCCTAAAAAGGTCTTCCAAAAACTGGGCCTTGTCTCCTATTTTTTTAGCGCCGATTTGGTATGAGGCGCCCTTTGTTTTGTGGATTATTTTTGCCGCGGCCTCAAATTCTTTTTTTTGCAAAAGTTTTTTTAAGGCCTCGGGATCAAATTTGTTTTCCTCAAGGTATGTGTCCAGCAAGATTTTGTAGAGCTCTTTGTCTCCGCTTACAAGCTCCAGTCCTTCTTGAATGTTCAATATTTCTTCCATAAATAAAATTATAGACTGAAATATGTTTTTTTGCTATAGTCATTCAATATGAAGATTTTAAAAACGCTTTTTTTGCTTGACGCGATTTTCGCCGCGCTTTTTTCTTTGGCGAACATATGCTTTTCGCTTGACGCGGCGGCCTTGGCTTTTCCCGTGGCGCTTCTTTTTAACGCGATTCTTTTTCATCAAATATATTTTGGCCTTTTAAAAAATCCCGGCCGCGAAAATTTCAACGCGGTGAAAAAACTGTTGCAATACCAGCCTTTCGCGCACTTGGTTGTTTTCATCTTGCGCCGCGCAGGAGAGAACGAAAGCTCTTTTGCCCTTGACCTTTTTTCGGTTCTTTTTTGGCTTTTCGCTTTTGCCTTTTCATTCGCGGCCTTGCGCTTTATTTCTGAAAAGAGCCTTTTGAAAATCAATCCTGAATGGGCGCTCTTTTGCAAGGCAAAAAAGAGGCGCGGCGTTTCTTGGCTTGTCTTTGAAATCTTGGATTGGGCCGACGCTCTTGTTCAAGCCGTTTTTATGGTTTTGCTCTTCCAAATTTTCTTTTTTCAATTTTACAAGATTCCGTCGGAATCAATGGTATCGGAGCTTTTGATAAAAGACCGTTTGATGGTTTCTAAAATCACAAGCGGGCCCAAATTCCCTTTGACTAAAGTGGGCCTCCCGAAGTTGAAAAAATACAAGAGGGGAGACATCGTGGTTTTTAGAAATCCCCATTATTCAAGCGGAAGAAAGGACGAGGTGAAGTCTGTCGTTTCTGAATTGGTTTACATGCTCACTTTTACCACAGTCAACCTGAATGTTGACGAAAGGGGCCAAGTAAAGGCCGACCCCCTTGTAAAGCGCTTGGTGGGCCTTCCAGGCGAGCAGCTTATGATGCTGAACGGCGTCCTCTATTCTCGGACAAAAGATTCTCCGACTTTCAAGCCAATAAAAGAAGACTCAAAATGGGCCAACTACAACTTGAACGAAAAGAGCCCGCAAATAAAAAGCATGATTCAAGAATTTCCGATTAGCCAAGAGGGCTATGAAGAAATGCTCGCCTTTGAAAAGGAAAGGGATTCCCTTGACGTTGAGGCGGCAAAAAAAGAATGCCGCCGCCTGGCCAACGAATTTTCAAGCCTTTTCGGCCACTCAAATTTGG
Source organism: Treponema sp. (assembly GCA_024689365.1). Classification (GTDB taxonomy): domain Bacteria; phylum Spirochaetota; class Spirochaetia; order Treponematales; family Treponemataceae; genus Treponema_D. The sequence continues at coordinate 26,106 of JAILDQ010000048.1, forward strand.
GGCAGGCAAAAAAGGACTTCTTGTCTGAGAACGAGCTTTTTGAATACAACGCGCTCCGCGAAAACTACACCTTGACCACAAAAATTCTTTCGGGCGCGAAGGAAGGCTCCAAATGGTTTAACGCCTTTATGACCGATTGGATTGAAGAAAGCCAAAAGAGCCTAAAAGACGGCCTTTACGGAGGCGACCTTTATTCAGACTCGAACTTTAGGCTCAACTTGATGATTAAGCTTTGCGTCGGAAACTTTGTTCTAAGAAACAGCCAGTTGATTTCTAGCGGCGTGTCGTATTCAGACTTGAACAAGGATTCAAAAATAAACGAGCTTTGGGACAGGGCTCAGACGCTTCAAAATTACGTGAACTTTTTGGACAGGCGCAATATGCCGGTTTTTCCAGCGAACAAGGCTGACGGCTCTCCAAGCTACATACCAGACGGCTCTTACTTTATGATGGGCGACAACCGCTTCAATTCCTTGGACATGAGGCACAGCTATGACGAAGTTCTAAAGCCAATTTCTTCTATCGATAATTATTCGCTTTATTACTACACGAACATGGCGCCCCAATATGTCAGCGGCCAAAAGATTTTGGGCACAACCGAATTCCGTTTTTGGCCAAAAGGAAGAATCGGCTTTTTGCGTTCCAAAGATTGAAAAATCGCTTTAAAAGTCTTTTTGTTTGATTTTTGTTTCTTGCAGAGGGCTGGCTGATTTTGGACAGTCCCTTTTTTTCTTTCTTATATTGAAATAAATTGCGCGTTTCGTTATAATAATCTAATTATGATAGTAGATAAAATTTTAACCGCGATTTTCGGTTCAGCCAATGACCGCGAAGTAAAAAAACTAAGGCCGATTGTGGCCCAAATCAACGCCCGTGAAGAATGGGCGGCCTCACTTAAAGACGAAGACTTTGCAAAGCAAACAAAAATATTCAAGGAAGCCCTTGCAAGCGGAAAAACGCTCGACGACATTTTGGTCGACGCTTTTGCCTTGGCCCGCGAAGCCGCCAAGCGCGTTTTGGGCGAGCGTCCCTACGACGTTCAGCTTATGGGAGCCTTGGTCCTTCATTCCGGAAGAATCACTGAAATGAAAACCGGCGAAGGAAAAACCTTGATGTGCGTCGCGGCGGTTTACCTTAACTCTCTTAGCGGAAAGGGCGTTCACATCGTAACTGTAAACGACTACCTTGCCGAACGCGACGCCGCTTGGATGCGTCCTGTTTACGGCTTGTTGGGACAAACTGTTGGAACCATTCTTTCAAACATGGACAACGACGCCCGCCGCGCGGCTTACGCTTGCGACATCACTTACGGAACCAACAATGAATTTGGCTTTGACTACTTGCGCGACAATATGTGCGTTGAGCTTGAGACAAAAGTTCAGCGCGGCTTTAACTTTTGCGTAGTCGACGAAATCGACTCAATCTTGATTGACGAAGCCAGAACTCCTCTTATCATCAGCGGAGCGGGCGAGGACGACACCTACAAGTATCACGAGGTTGACAAGTACATCGGCGAACTTACGGAAGTGGCCAAAGACCCCAAGACTGACGATTACCCAGACGAAGTTCAAATGACTCCGGAAGAAAGGGCCGCCTTGCAGGGCGACTACAAGCTTGACGAAAAGTCAAAGCATGTTTCCTTTACCGACAAGGGCATGAACCATATTGACGCGATTTTGCATCAGCACAATTTGATTCCGGCGGGAACTACAGTTTTTGACTCTGAGAATTTTGAGTTCATCCATTATTTTACGCAAGCCCTTCGCGCCCACAAACTCTATCATCCTGAAGTCGATTACTTGGTAAAAGACGGACAGGTTCAAATCGTAGACGAATTCACCGGCCGCGTTTTGGAAGGAAGACGCTACGGAGACGGCTTGCACCAAGCCATTGAGGCCAAAGAGCATCTTAAGATTGCCCAGCGAAACCGCACTATGGCCACAATCACATTCCAGAACTTTTTTAGAATGTACACAAAGCTTTCGGGAATGACCGGAACCGCGGCCACCGAAGCGATAGAGTTCAACAAGATTTACAAGCTTGACGTTGTTGCGATTCCCACAAACAAGCCAGTCGCCAGAAAAGACGAAAACGACGAGGTTTATTTGAACGAAAGCGACAAGTGGGAGGCCATGTGCAAGGAAATCCAAGAGGCGCACAACAAGGGCCAGCCTGTTTTGGTCGGAACGATTTCTGTAGAAAAGTCTGAGCGCCTCAGCGCCCTTCTTATGAAAAAGGGAATTCGCCACGAGGTTTTGAACGCGAAGAACCACGCGCGCGAAGCCACAATCATCGCCGAAGCCGGAGCCAAGGGAGCGGTTACAATCGCCACCAACATGGCCGGCCGCGGAACCGACATCAAGCTTGGCGGAAACCCTGAGATGCGCGCCAGAAAAAGAGCCGGAACCCAGGCAAGCAAGGAGCAATACGAAGAGGCTCTTGCAATTGAAAAAGAACAATGGAAAAAAGACTACGAGGAAGTCAAAAGCCTCGGAGGCCTTTATGTAATCGGCTCAGAGCGCCATGAAAGCCGCCGCATCGACAACCAGTTGCGCGGACGTTCAGGCCGCCAAGGAGACCCTGGCCGCTCTAAGTTCTACATCTCAATGGACGACGACTTGATGCGTTTGTTCGGCGGCGAGCGAATGAAGAGCATTATGACCAGAATCGGAATGGAGCCCGGCGAGCCGATTGACCATCCGATGCTTAATAAAGGAATTGAGCGCGCCCAGCGAAAAGTGGAAGAGCGCAACTTTGAAATCCGAAAGCACTTGCTTGACTACGACGACGTTCTTAACGAGCAGCGTTCTGTAGTTTACGAGCAGCGCGACGCGATTTTGTCTGACAATAATTTGAGCGAGCGCGTCTTTAACAACGCCAAGGATTTCTTGACGGACTTGTTCGGCCAGTACGGAAGAAAGGGCAACGAAAAGGAAATCGGCGAGCAGGTTAAAAACGTCTTTGGCTTGCAGCTTCCGCCCGAGCGCCTTAACATTGAGTCTATTGAAAGCGAGCTTCAAAACGACATAACTCAAAAACAAACTCTTGTCGGAAAAGAAAACTTGAACATGTTCATCCGTTACTTGTACGTTCAGGTAATCGATAAAAAATGGCTTGACCAATTGGAATTCCTTGAGGCCTTGAGAGAGGCGGTAAGCCTTAGAAGCTACGGCAGCAAGAATCCTTTGACTGAATACAAGATTGACGGCTTCAATCAATTCTACGACACGCTTGACTCTATCAGGCAAACGATAATTTCACGCTTGTTCAAGGCTAGAATTCAGTTGTCCCCCGAGGCCTTGGCCGAACGCCAGCGCCAGCAGGAAATGGCGAGAATGAACAACTTGAACGCCCGCCACGATGAAACTGGCCAGAACTTTGGCGGTCAAGAGCCTGCCGCTCGTCCCAGCTCTTTTGACGGAGACGCGGCAAGAAGACAGGCGGCCAACGGCGCCATGCAAAAAAGCAGACAGGGCGCTTCCGTGACTGTTAGAAGAACGATTCCCAAAGTGGGCCGAAACGATCCTTGCCCTTGCGGAAGCGGAAAAAAGTATAAGAACTGCCATGGAAGGAATGAATAGTTTTTCTAACTTGAAAAAAATCTCTTTCGCGCTTTTGGCCTTTGCCTCAATCTTTCTTGCAAGCCTTTTTGTTTCTTGCAAGAAGGATTCTGTTGTGGCAAGCGTCAAGAGGGAAGAATTGTTTTCTCTCTCTTACGGCGGCTTTGAGGAAGAGCTGAATATGGCCAGCGGCTTGAACGCAACTGGCTATGTGAACACCGACATCGCGATGCGAGACGGTTTCTTTTACATTTCCAACGGAGAGTCGCAAAAGATTTTGGGCCTCAACTCTTACGGCGACTTGCTGACCCTTTACCACAATCCCGAGACAAATCCCGCGCCGCTTTTTGACTCTTCAGATTCAAGAAGGACAAATCTTTCAAAAGACGTGAGCACTAGAAAAACGATAGACTATCCTTTTAACGCTCCGTCTTTTTTGGCCTTGGATTCAAAGCAAAGAATTTATGTCGCCGAAACCCTCCCCAAAGAACGAAGGGAAAACACTGACAACAAAATATTGTCGCAAGTGGTTTTGCGTTTCAATTCTTCGGCCTTTGTTGATTACATAGGCCAGCAAGGTGTCGGCGGAACTCCTTTTCCTTTTATCAGAAACATTTTCGTCACCGAAGACGACGGCCTTGTTGTTGTTTGCGTTGTTTACAATGGCTTTGAAATTTATTGCTACGACTCTGCGGGCCAGCCCTTGCATAATGTCTTGATAAAATATTCGGACGCACCTGAATACGGAGAGGCAAAGCCCGGAGTTTCCAGGTTTGCCGAAATCGAAAATGTGATTCCAGACCCTGCCGGCGGCCGTCTTTTTGTCAAGGCTGACTATTACGAAACTTCCCTGGATTCTGCAAGCAAGGTTCAAAACGGAATTACAGATCCAGTCAGCGTTATTTTTCCATATGATTTGGGCTCTGGAACTTTTGGACAGGGAGTGGAGATTCCTTCTTACGAAGAAACCCTTTCAGACGGCTTTGCCAAAGAAACTTACGCTTTGCCTTACGATTTTATAGGCGCGACAAAAAACGGCTGCCTATTTTTTATGATTTCGCTTGACACGGGCTGCATGGTTCAAATGCTTGACTTGCAAAGCGGAAAAATTACAAGAAGGCATTTAAAATTTGACAACAAGGATCTTGTATACAGTTCTTTCTCTCTAAGCCCAGCCGGAATAATCAGCGCGCTTTTGGCCCAAAAGGATTGCGCAAAAGTCGTATGGTGGCGCACCGACACTTTGGTAAGCCAATAGGGGGAGCCATGGCCTTTTATGACAACATCCCGGAAGGCAAGGAAGCCGAAGAGAATGACAGCTCCAATTTGCATTTTTACTACAACCGCGAAGAGCGAATAAAAAACGCGCCTAAAATCGTTCAGGATTATTACGCCGGAAGAATGACGCCGCCAAAGGGCTTGTTCAAAGTCTTGGTCGCCACAAAGTTCAACCGCTTAATGCTGCTGACAGTTGCCTTGTGCTTTTTGGTTGTAGTCATTACAAGCATTTTTGGAAACAGGCCTTCATTGGCTACAGCGGCGGGCTTTGAGCTTGAGCTTTCGGCATTTTCTTATGATGAAAGCGTTTTCGCGCAAGTGAAGATTCATCCCTTGAAAAAAAACCTGCAGGATAAAAATTTTCCAATTGACAAATACATTGAAGACGAAGAAAAAGTTTGGGCTAATTTTACTTTTGTTGACGTTGACGGAGAGAATTCCGCAAAAGAGCAAAAGTCAGGCAAAATTGAAAAAAGCGCTTTTTTTATAAGGACAAACAGTCCTGATTATGATATAATGGAAGTGACAGCGGAAGTTGAAATTCTTGGCGAGAAGGCGACGCTTGTTTCTAAAGTGAAGCGGAGCCAATGACAAAGAGGAGTTTATATGGCGCAGTTTTATTGCTTGTCTGTAATGCTTAGCTTGTTGTGCGGATTGATTTTGATTTATGGCCACGACGATGAGTTGGCGGATGAAGCCTTTGAGGATTCGGCTGGCAAAAAAGCGATTCCTGGCGTTTCAAAAATTCAAGAAGGAATTGCCGGCGAAAGCCTTTTTACAAACGAACTTTTTAGGCTTGTTTGCGGAGCCCTTTGCTTTGTGACCGGTCTTGTTGTTTTTTTCGCTCCATACAGAGGCGTTGCCGTTTTTGGCGATTTGATTCCCGCTTTGGCGTGCCTTTTTGCAGGCGCCGCCGTTTTGCTCGGATATTTTGAGGATAGAAGCGACGACTTCATTCCGCCCGAGATTTTGGACGTGATTTTGACCAACAATAGGCTTTACATTGGAATCGCGGCCTTGTTTGCCGGAGTCCTTCACTTTGTTTTGCCCGGAGTTCCTTTGATATGAAAAAATCCGTCGCCTGCCTTGTTCTTGGAAAAACTTTGCAGACCAAAAATAAAATTTTGATCGCTCACAGAATCCAAAAAGGCCAAATGGGCGGCCGTTGGGAATTTCCCGGCGGAAAGGTTGA
>JAILDQ010000079.1 GCA_024689365.1 Treponema sp.
ATGCCGAGAGCGGAAGGCGCCAGCGCTGTGGCAACCGCCGCAATCGGCTCTTCGGGCGTGTAGCCTGTGTTGTCCAAAGTTAGATGACTTTTTCCAAGAGGCCGATGATTTTAGGATCGTAAATTCCGTCTTTAGACTTCATTTCCTTTACAGCCGCGTCGCTGTCCATGATTTCACGGTAAGCTCGTTTGCTTGTAAGAGAAATGTAGCTTTCGCAAACGCGAATCACGCGCGCGATAAAAGGAATCTTTGTTCCGCTCAAGCCGGCAAGGTATCCCTTTCCGTCCATGTTTTCGTGGTGGAATTCCGCGGCCTGCAAGAAAATCGGCCTGATTTGTTCCGGCACAAAATCAAAGTAATTGGCGGCCTCGTGAACGTGGTTTCTAATCTTTTGGCGTTCAGTCATTGTAAGCTGTTCGGCGGTCATGATGTTTTTAGGAACCGCGAGGAAGCCGGCGTCGTAAACCATGCTGGCGCAATAGCAAACGAGAGCCACGTCATGGTTGAGCTTGGCTTCGTTGCAAAGCTTAAGAACCAATTCAGAAACCTTGCGAGAAGTTCTTTGGCGGAATGTGTACTTGTCGATTTTGTCGCCAAGCGCGAAACACTTGTTCTGCAAATCGGCGATCATCTTGCGATGCTCAACCGTAGAGAAAAATTCCATGATTTGCTTTGAGAGTTCGTCGTCGCCCTTTCCAAGCAAAGCGGCGGAAGAAGCCAAGCGCTTTTTTGAGTCTTCGGCTGCGGCCGCGGCCAAGTCTGGATTCTCCTGAAAGTCTTTTCCCATTGAAGAGATGACTTCCATTGAAGTTTCAAAGTGCATCTGAGCTTGCTTGCGGCGCTTGTAGTTTTTATAAACGATTACAATCAAGATGATTACAACGATGACCAGCAAAATGCCTACGCCCAAAACAGCGAACTTCAAGGCGCGGTCCAATTTGGCCATTTCTATTTCGGCCAACTCCAACTTGATTTGGGCGACTGTGATTCGGCCCGAAACAACGTCGAACAACTCGTTTTGCTTTTTCTCAAGGTATTCGATTCTGTCGTTAGTCTTGGTCCACATATTGCCCTTGCTGTCCGTGTACTTCTTTCGCTCAACTTGAAGGGCTTCCAATTCGCTTTCAAAAAGAGATTCAACCACAGTGAAAATTCTTTGGCTGGCTGCCTGAGGATGCAATTCCAATTGCAAAATGTAGTGGTCAAAAGCTTTTGCGTTCACTCGGCCGCCGTTTGCCTTGGCGTTTTTCGCCATCGAGTCAACGTAGTCAAAATACGCGGCTTCAGCCATAAGCCTTACGTTTTCAGGAAAAGCCTTTTGATTCTCTTTTAAATCGATTGCCTGGTTGATTGACTCAATCGCCTTGGCGTAATTTCCGCTATTGTAATATTCCTTTGTCCTCTCCAAAATTTTTTCGTTTTCGTTCGATTCTTGAGCGGAAACAGCGCCAAAGCCAAACGCGGCAATAGCAAAGAAAGCCGCCAACAATAGACTTTTAGTTTTCATAAAGAACCTTCCTCTGATACCATTTTATCATACCTTTTTGAATCTTGCAAGACTGAATCCAACGCGCTCAAATTATTTTTGTCGGCCGGATTTGCCTGCTTTTGGTTGGCGTAAAACGAAAGCGGAGAATCTTTTGGACCAATGGCGGGCTTTCTAAAATTCGGGCTGGCCTCAGGCGAAGGGCCGGTGTATTCCGCGTCGCCAGGGTCTGGAGAAATCTTCACATAATTGGCGACATTGTTCCAGAACATGTAGCCCCGGTCAACGCTGTCGCGAACGCCAAAGACTTCTTTAAGAACATAATCCTTGTCATAAAACTGCCTGTCATAAGGCACGTTAAGGAAGAAAGCCTGAACCCAAGGCCGAACGACAACCCTGTCGCGAGCGATTACAGTGTTGCGGTAAGTTCCGTAATAATAAATTCTGTACGGACGCTCCTCGTTGGGATAATAATTCATGAATTTATGCTCAAAGTGGCTCGGGTAGAACATAGGGCAAATTACGTCAACGTATTGGGCCAAAGTCTCAACGTCTTGGCCAGTTCTTGTTCCGCTTCTGTACCAGCCGTTGGCGCCGTAAATGTCGATTCCAATCGGAGCGTCGATGTTTTCCCTTGCGTAAGAAAGGAAGCTTCTCAAAGCGCCTTCTTTGTCCATGCCCTTGTTTTGCCAGCGATACTGGGCGTTGTATAGATTTTTTCCGTCAGTCGGAAAGCGTATGTAGTCAAATTGAATTTCGTCAAAGCCGCGCGAAATCAATTCCTTCGCAATGGCGACGTTGTATTCCCAAACCTCCGGACAGAAGGGATCCACCCAAGCTTCGTCGTAATATTTTGTTTGCGTTGTTCCGTCTTCAAGCGTTTCGACTCCGCTGATTCCTTGCCAAGGACGATTGAATTTTTTGTCCCAAACAGCGTATTGGCCGTCATTGTAATTTGAAAGGTTTCTGTCTTTGAAGACTACGATTCTCGCTATAAGATAAATGTCGTCCTCTTTAAAAGTCTTTACAAACTTGTCCAAGTCAAGAGCGTATTTGCTGACAACGCCCTTTTTTGTCAAAAGCGGATCTTGGGCGTCAAAGCGCATCAAGCCGTAATCGTCTTTCATGTCGATTACAAGGGAATTGAGCTTGTTGTCCAAAATCATTTTCTTGAACTTTTCAAAGCCGCCTGGCAAATGCGCTTGGTAAGCCGGAACGTAAAGGCTTTTTTGTCCGTCGATTTTGGCCGCGTAGGGAGAAAGAATTCTTCCGCTGTCCAATAGCCAAAGTTCGTTCAACAAAATGCCGCCGGATATTTTCATGTCGCTTGCGTTTTCAGACGGAATCCAAGCGGCGTTGACCAAATCCTTGCTTTTTGAAAATTCCTCAATGTAACTTTGAAGGGTGTCGTTCAAATCGCTTGCGGTGTTTGTAGTCATGTCAAAGGAATTGACTTTTCCGGGCGAAACAAACGAGAGGCTTTTTCCGTTTTGCCAAAGTGAATCGATTGTGTCGCAAGGCTCTTCGCCTTTGTAAACGCAAATGTTTTTTTGCGCGTTCAAGTCAAAGTGATAAATGCGGGGCATAAAAGTTTGCGCCAAAAATATTTCGCAATACTTGTTGTCGTTTTCGCCCTTTGCCACAACAGGCAAAATGTCAGAAACTTCGTCGCTGGAATTGTTTGGGTCGCTGCAATCAAGCCCGGAATTTGAGTCAATCCAATCAGGCTTGGCGGCGTCAACCTTGTAGTGCCAAAAGCCCAAAATTGAATGAGCCATAAAAACAACGGTTTCGTTTTCTTCGCTAGATGACGTTTTCATCGAAGCGACGGCAACGGCTTTTATTCCGTTTGTGCGAAGGCTTGCAGAACCGATTGAAGTCCAGTTGAGGCCGCCGTCGCGCGTCAAATAAACCCGTTCCTTTGTTGCCGTGACCATCTCGGCAGGATTAAGGGGATTAAAGGCCAAGTCCTTTAAGTCTTGGGATTTTGTTTCAAAGCTTGTTTCCTGCTTTTTGAATTTCTTGATTACATACGTCGGAAGGCCGTTGTTTCTGTATTCAAACTTTTCCAAGTCGTTTGTGTAAAGAATTCCTTTTGACGTTACAAAATAGAAGGAATCTTCAACCGGAAGAATTTGCTGGACTGAGCCTTCGGCCCAAAGATAGTTTTGCTTTCCGTTTGGATTGATTTTGCAAAGGCCCGCTTCGGTCGCGAGCAAAGTGTTCTTTGTTTCTTCGATTTTAACGCGCTTTAATGTCGCGCCGTTTTTTTCGTCTTTATTCCTTTTGGCAAGAATAGACGCGTCGCCTTTTAACGGTTCGATAATTTTTGGCAACGAATAAAGAGGCTTTGATTCAAAAGATCCATTCTGGGCGTAAAAAGCAACTGACGCCGCAAGGGTCAGCGCAAAAGAGAGAACAAGCTTTTTCATGCTTATTTTATCGGAAGATTAGGGCGATACCTTAAGCGCCAATAATTTCTTGTCTGTAGATTTCGTAAAGCAAAACGCCGGCCGCCACAGAAACGTTAAGGCTGTCGATGCGTCCGCAAGTCGGGATGGAAACAATCGTGTCGCATTCCTCGCGCAAGAGGCGGGCGATTCCGTTCCCTTCGCTTCCCATTATCAACACTGAATTTTTTGAAAAGGTTCCGTCTTGAATTTGAACGCCGCCAGCGTCGGCTCCGTAAACCCAAAAGCCCGCGTCTTTTAAAAGCTTTGCGGAACGCGCAAGGTTTGTCACAACGCTAACGGGAACCCAAGACGCGGCTCCCGCGCTTGAACGGGCAATCACTTCGTTTTGGGCAACATCGTTGGCGCCGCGACGTTCCGGAAGAATCACCAAAGCCGCTCCAAACTGGTCGGCGCTTCGCAAAATCGCGCCAACGTTATGGGGGTCGGTGACCGAATCCAAAATCACGACTGTAGTTCTTTTGTTTTTGTCTGAATCTTTTTGGCTTTTAAATCGTTCAAGCCAAACGTCAAAGTCAACGATATTGTTGGCTCTTGTTTCTTGGCCTTGAAGCTCAAGAATTATTCCGCGGTGGTCTCTGGCTCCTTCAGGCAAAGACGCGGCCATTTTGTCCAAGCTGTCTTTGTCCGTTTGCTCGCATTGAATTCCGGCGTCTTTCGCCAAATCCAAAATTTTCTTTACGCGAGGTCCGGGCTTTGAGAAATAAATCCGCATTTTTGAAGCCGACCCGGAATCTTCCAAGGCAGCCCTAACGCGCTCTTCAACCGCGTGAAAACCAGATAAAATCAAATTAGTTTTTTCCGCAGCAATTCTTGTATTTCTTTCCGCTTCCGCAAGGACAAGGCTCGTTGCGGCCGATTTTTCTTCCTTCGCGCACAACGGTTGTCGGAGTCATTTGGCCAACTGAATAGAGCCAATTTCCGTCAACTTTTTTAAAGTAAGCGGTCTCGTGGTGAACGTCGCGAATTCCCTTTTGTGTGTAAGTGGCCTCAAACTCAACAACGCCTTCATCGTCGTTCGCGCCGCCTTTTTCAGAACGGAGAACTTTGAGTCCATGCCAAGTTGAATTGTTGCTCCAATCCTCAGTGGCCTTTCGGTCTATTTCCGCGATTTTTTCAGATTGTTCGCAAGTGTTGATGATAAAGTCAATTTCGTGCTTTTCATACGCCGTGTATCTGGCGCGCATCAAGCTTTCGGCTGTCGGCGCTTTTACGGCGCCCTTGATAATCGGTTCGCAGCATTCCTGGTAACTTTTTCCAGAGCCGCAAGGACATAATTTGTTTTCACTCATA
>JAILDQ010000081.1 GCA_024689365.1 Treponema sp.
AATTGGTGTAAAATAAAATAATTATGAAGAAGATTGCATTAACAGTTATTTTCGCTGCCGTTACGGCGCTTTCATTCGTGGCTTGCCAATCCACAAAGCAAGAAGCTCCAGTCGCAACAGAGACTGCGGCTCCCACGGAAGACGATTTGGAATACCAGCGCTCAATCAACAAGATTGAGGGAGAGACCGTTTCAAAGGAAACCTTCAACGCCGACAAAGCCGCCATTTTGAAAAAAATTTCGGAATTGAACGTTATAATGTCAAAGAAGGACTACAATTCTTGGCTCAAATACATTTCAGCCGACTCAAAGAAATACTGGTCCGACAGCTACACCTTGGCGAAGGCTTCGGAAAAGCTTCCCAAGGAATTGAAGGGAATAAAGCTCCGCAACCTCAACGACTACTTCACATACGTTTTCATCCCTTCAAGAAAGGGACGCCAAATCGACGAAATCCGCTACAATTCCGCGGAATCGGTAAAGGCGGTCCAAGTGACTAAGTCTGAGGAAGAGAACAAAACGAAAATCACCGTTTACTACAACTTTGTCAAGGAAAACGACGACTGGAAGGTCGAGATTCCTGAATTGTAACGATTTCTTCTTTTGTTTATTATAATTTTTGCCGATAATATTGTATAGGAATATACGAGGAGTAAGTATGAAACTTAACAAAAAAGCCGCCCTTTTCGCCGCGGCATTGATTTTGTCTTTCGCCGCTTTCGCCCAGGACGAGGAAGAGTCCACGGTAGAAGGCGAATACATGAGCTCAATGGACGACATTGTGGTTCAAGAGCTTTCAAACTCTGACGAATTGGAGAACAAGCTTATGGCCCTCCAGTTCTTGGAAGAGGCCGCCAACAACGGAAAAGTGTCTCCCGACATGATGGTTTCCCTTGACCACTTGGCCGGCGAAGGAACGAACACCCAGAGCCGCACAAAGGGCCGCGTAAGCAACAACTTCCCGGAAGTCCGCCGCGAGGCTTGCCGCATTTTGGGAAAGGTTGGAACTCCAGAAGCCGCCAAGAGCCTTAACAAAATCGTAAAGGCCGACAACGAGCCGATGGTTCTTTCGGCCGCCATCAATTCCCTTGGCGAAATCGGCTTCAACGAAAATGACGAGACCACGAACACAATCGCCTTCTACTCTGACCGCTTTGAGACCCTCAACCCGACCAGCTCTTTGGCGCTTGAAATCGTAAACGCCTACGAAAAGCTCGCTCCCAACACAAAGGACAAAAAGCCGATGCTTTCGTCTTTGCAGAGAATCGCCGTTGACTACCGCTTGGCCAAGCCTGTTCGCAACCGCGCCAAAGAGGTTTTGAACAACCTTCGCGGCTCTGACAGCTCGGAAAAGAAATCAAACAACGAACGCTAGGCGGACATAGGCTCGCCGGGCGCAAAAAAAAGCCCGACTTGTTCGGGCAATAAAAAGCTTGGATTAACCCCGAAGCGTCACCTTGAACTTGTTTCAGGGACTTTCGGGGCTTTTTTATTAGTCAAGGAATGCGACATGGAAAACATAATTCTAGCATCCTCTTCTCCTAGAAGACAGGAAATTCTAAAATCAATGGGAATCCCATTTCAAGTCATAATGCCGAACATCGACGAATCTTCTTTTGTTTCAAGAAGCCCTTCGGAGCTTCCTGAAATTCTTGCCAAGGCGAAGGTTCAGGCGGTGGCCCGCTCAAGGCCGCAAAAGCAAGTGATTCCTTGGGTTTTGGGCGCCGACACCCTTGTCGTCATGGGAGGAAAAATTTTCGGAAAGCCAAAGGACCACCAGGAAGCCTTTGAATTTTTGAGCGCCCTTCAAGACAAAAGCCACAGCGTAATCACTTCCCTAGCCCTTTATAATGGAAGAAGCCACGTCACAAGCGTAAGGACGGCCACTACAAAAGTCACTTTCGCGCCTATGTCAAGGGAAGAGATTGAATGGTACATAGACACCGGCGACTGGCACGGCGCGGCCGGCGGCTACAGAATTCAAGGAATGGCCAGCTGCTTCATAAACAAAATAGAAGGAACGAATTCTTGCGTGGTGGGCTTGCCTATTTTTGAACTTTATGATATGTTAAAAGAGCAAGGATATTCGCTCATCGATTAGATGAACGCGGCGGCCTTCCGCCAAAATCCAAGCCGGAAAGCGCGGACAATCGTTGATTCAAGGCGTTTCCCGAAATTTTCCGCAAGCTCAAAGAGTTTGCGAGTAATAGAGTTGGGCGTGAATGAAATACATTCACGGTGAAGGAGACAATCATGGCTGTTGTTACCATGAAGAGTTTGCTTGAGTCTGGAGTTCACTTTGGACATCAGGTAAAGCGTTGGGATCCCCGCATGGCCAAGTACATTTTCGGCTCGCGCAACGGAATCCACATCATCGACTTGCAGAAGACTATCGCTGCAATCAAAGAAAGCTACGAAGCGGTTCGCAAAATCGCCGCCGACGGCAAATCAGTTCTTTTTGTAGGAACAAAAAAGCAAGCCCAGCAGGCTATCCAGAAGGAAGCCGAACGCTGCGGACAGTTCTACGTAAACAACCGCTGGCTTGGCGGAATGCTTACAAACTTCTCTACCATCAAAAAATCTTTGCAGAGACTTAAGAAAATCGAAAAGATGGAAGTTGACGGCACATTCGAAAACCTCACAAAGAAAGAGGTTGCCGGACTTCAGAAAGAAAAGTCAAAGCTTGAAAAGAACCTCGGCGGAATCAAGGAAATGAAGGAATTGCCGGGAGCCATTTTCGTAATCGACACGCACAAGGAAGCCATCGCCGTGGCCGAAGCCCGCCGCATGGGAATTCCCGTTGTAGCCGTTGTTGACACAAACTCAAACCCTGAGGGAATCGACTATCCTATTCCGGGCAATGACGACGCCATCCGCGCCATCACTTTGTTCACTTCCATCATCGCCAACGCCGTAATGGAAGCCAACAACGAAGAAGGCCTTAAGATCATCGAAAACCTTGGCGACGAAGACGACGTTCAGACTGACGCCGCCGTTAAGCGCGAAGACGTTGAGATTGACGACTACTCTAACTACCAGCCTACAGAGCGCAAGGAAGAGGATTCAAAGGAAGAGGAAGATTCCGCTGACCAGATGGTTGACGAGGACAAACTTTACAAATAATTTAACAAGGATATCACACTATGGAAATTAAAGCATCTGACGTAAAAGCTTTGCGCGAAGCCACAGGCGCCGGTCTCATGGACTGCAAGAAAGCCTTGACTGAAGCCAACGGAGACGCCAAAGAAGCTGAAAAAATTCTTAAGGAAAAGGGCTTGGCCGCCGTCGCCAAGCGCGCCGAAAGAGCCACATCTGAAGGACGCGTTTTCGTTCGCACTCAGGACAAGAAGATCGCCCTTATCGAAGTTACTTGCGAAACTGACTTTGTAGCCGGAAACGCAGACTTCATCGCCGCCGGCGAAAAAATGCTTGACATCACTTTCGCCAACGGATACACACAGGTTGAGCAGGCCCACAAAGACATTTTGCTCGAGTTGGCCACAAAGACTCGCGAAAACATGAACGTTGCCAAGGTAAGCGTAATCAACATTCCTGACAACGCCATCGGCGAAACATACGTTCACTCAAACTTCAAGACAGCCAGCGCCGTAATCGTAAAGGGCTCTACAGCCGACGTTGTAAAGCAGTTCGCCCACGATTGCTGCTTGCACTTGGCCGCCTTCACTCCGTCATACATCTACCAGAAGGACGTTCCGCAGTCATACATTGACGAGCAGACAGAAATCTTCAAGGGCCAGATGGACCAGGACGAGAAGATGGCTTCCAAGCCCGCCAACATTAAGGAAAACATCTTGAAGAGCAAGGTTGCCAAGCACGTCGCCGAGATTTGCTTCGTTGACCAGATGTTCGTAAAAGACGACAAAGTTTCAGTTGCCAAAAAGCTCGAAGAAGTTTCAAAGGCCGCTGGAGCCACTTTGGAATTTGGCGAGATCGTTTTGGACGTTCTCGGAAAGTAGGAAGGGTCAAAGCGCGCTTGCGCTTAAAGCCTTGACTCTTTCTTTTTCGGCGCGAACAATATTTTCGCGCCGAAATAATCCCAAAAGCGCGACTCGCGCCGCGCTTTTAAATGCCGGGTTCGCTTTGCGCGCTCTCGGCATTGCAATTAGATTCAATTAAAACGGGGTAAAATATGGCAGAAAACGAAAGAATGGAAAAAACTATCGCGGCGTTGAAGGATTCCTTTAACTCAATCAGAACAGGCCGCGCGTCCGCCTCTATTTTTGACAGAGTGCGCGTTGACTATTACGGACAAAAATCGCCCTTGAACCAAGTGGCCACAGTCCAGATTCCGGAAGCCAGAACGGTTATCGTTAACCCCTTTGACAAGTCTTTGATTACAGAAATCGAAAAGGCCATTTTGACGGCCGACTTGGGCCTTAACCCGTCAAACGACGGAAAGGTCATCCGCATCGCGATTCCGCCGCTAACGGCAGACCGCAGAAAGGAATTGATCAAGCAGGCTAAGGCCACCGCTGAAAATTCCAGAACTTCAATCCGCAACATTCGCCGCGACGAAAACGAAGACCTTAAGAAAAAGCAAAAGGCCGGAGAAATCACGGAAGACGAGCTTAAGAAAATGTCTGACGACTTGCAGAAGACAACGGACAAATTCATCGCGGAAATAAACTCAATTTACGAAGCGAAAGAAAAGGAAATAATGGAATAAATGAGCCAGGATTCTAGTTCTCGGCTTCCAAAGCATGTGGCGCTCATTATGGACGGAAACGGCCGATGGGCGCAAGAAAGGGGCTTGGCAAGAACCGCCGGCCACAAGGAAGGCTTGGAAGCCGCAAAAAGAATCGCGCGCGCCGCCGCCGATTTGGGCATTCAATACATCACCCTCTACACCTTCTCCACCGAAAATTGGAAAAGGACTCAAGACGAAGTGGGATATTTGATGGGCTTGATAAAGGCTCACTTGCGTGCGGAATTTGAATTTTACAAGGAAAACCAAATCAGGGTTGAGCACATCGGAAATTTGGCTGGCCTTCCAAAAGACGTTCAAGATGAAATCGTGAACGCAAAAAAAGACACTGAGAATTTTACTGGCACAACTTGCGTCTTGGCAATCAATTACGGAAGCCGTGACGAAATGATCAGGGCGGCGAACAAAGCCTTGGCCGCCGGAAAAAAAGAATTTACAGAAGGCGATTTAAAAAATTACATGGACTTGCCGGAACTTCCCGACGTGGATTTGTTGATTAGAACCGGCGGAGAAAAGCGCTTGAGCAACTTTTTGCTTTGGCAAGCGGCTTACGCGGAATTTATTTTTTCCGACACCCTTTGGCCTGATTATTCGGTCGAGGAATTCAAGAAAGACGTTTTGGAATTTGAAAGCCGAAGCAGGCGCTTTGGCGGAATAGAGAACAAGAAAGGAGCGGCAAAATGAAAAAACTAATTGAGCGGCTTATTATATTTTTTGTCGGAGTGCCTTTGATTTTGGCGGTTGTCTACATACCCCAATTCAACCACTTGCCGCTCAATCTTTTGGTTTTCGGAGTTTCATCCTTTGCCGCCTACGAACTTTCGCTTATGTTCGGAACAAACGGCCAAACTCTTCCCCGCCCGCTTTTGATGGCTTTGGCTCCCCTAATTCCAATCGGAGAATACTTGAACATAATTTTGGGCTTGAACTATTTGGGGACAATCGCCCTCGTGCTCGCGTCCTTCGCTATATTCACATTCGAAATATTCAGCGCGAAAGAATTCGCGATGTCAAACGCTAGAATCGCGCGTTCCCTTTGCGTGATTTTATACACAGGATTTTTGCCTTCCTTCATCACAAGAATCTCCGGCCTTGAAAATTCTTTTTCGCGCGTCGCGACTTTTTTGGTGCTTGTATTCATAAGCGACAGCGCCGCTTGGCTTTTTGGAATGCTTTTTGGAAAGAACAACCGAGGCCTTCTTTTGGCAAGCCCAAACAAAAGCGCCGCCGGCTTTATCGGAGCCTACATCGGCTCTTTTGTGTTCGCCTTAATAATGGTTCTTCTTGCCTTTAAAAATCAATTTGCAACCGACATGCTTGTTGCAAAAACAGCGGTTCTTTCCGTTTGCGTTTGCACGGCGGCGATTATCGGCGATTTGGCCGAAAGCGTCTTTAAGCGAAGCGCTGAAGTCAAGGACAGCGGAAACGTTGTGTTGGGAAGGGGCGGAGTTTTGGACAGCGTTGACTCCATATTCATGGCCGCTCCATTCTACTTCTTTTTAGCGACGCTATTGTTCTCATGAAAAAAATCATTGTATTTGGAAGCACAGGCTCGATTGGCTCAAGCGCTTTGGATTTGGCGCGACGCCACAAAGACTTGTTCACTGTGACAGGCTTGCAGGCAAATTCGTCAAAAGAAGAATTGCAGGCCCTCGCTTCTGAATTCAACTGCCCCTTCACCCTCACAAGCCAAGACGGAATCGAAGGCATGGCCCGCCTTTTGGACAAGGCGAACGCCGACATTGTGGTGAACGGAATTGCCGGAGCCGCAGGCCTTTTGCCTAGCAAACTCGTTGTCGAGCGGGGAATTGATTTGGCCCTCGCGAACAAAGAAACGGTCGTAATGGCTTGGCCCTTGATAAAATCTTTGGCCGACAAAAACGGCGCAAAAATAATTCCCGTAGACTCAGAGCATTCAGCCATTTTCAACTTGATTCATTTTTGCAAAAAAACAAACATCGAAGAAATTGTAATCACCGCAAGCGGCGGCCCTTTTAGAAACTACAGCCGAGAGCAGCTTGAAAAGGCCTGCCTTTCCGACGCCTTAAAGCATCCCACTTGGAAAATGGGAAAGAAAATCACGGTTGATTCGGCGAGCCTTGCGAACAAGGGCCTTGAAGTGATTGAAGCCCGCCGCCTTTTTGACACAAACGTAAAAAACATCAGCGTCGTGGTTCACCCGGAAAGCTTGATTCATTCTTTGGTAAGAACTTCCGACGGAATTCTTTACGCGCAGATTTCCGAGCCTGACATGAGGCATCCGATAATGGGCGCCCTTTGCTGGCCTGAATACGTTCAAAGCGGCTTGGAAAAATTTTCCCTTGCTGGAAAGAGCATGTCTTTTTTTGAGCCAAGACGCGACGACTTTCCCCTTTTGGGCTTGGCGGAAAAAGCGGCCGACAAGGGCGGTTCCTACACAATCGCCTTTAACGCCGCCGATGAAATAGCGGCCCACGCCTTTATCGACGAAAAAATAAAATTCCTTGACATAGCAAAAATCGTTCAAGCGACGATGGAAAAAGATTGGAGCCAAGAGCCTCGGGATTTTGACGACGTTTTTGAAGCCGACAAAAATGCCAGGGCCATAGCGGAGGCCGCGCTTTGACGATTGTCTTGGGCCTTTTGATTTTAAGCTTTTTGATTTTTTTCCACGAACTGGGACACTTTGTCGCGGCCCGTTTGTGCGGCGTGAAAGTCGAGGCCTTTTCAATTTTCATGGGGCCGGTTCTTCTCCACAAAAAAATAGGAGAAACCGACTTGCGCCTTTCCTTGCTGCCGATTGGCGGCTACTGCCAAATGAAGGGAGAAAAGGATTTTACAAGCGCGGTGGAAGATGGCTTGGCCTATGTTCCTGGCGAAAAGGATTCTCTTTTTGGAACGCATCCGCTAAAGCGAGCCTTGATCGGCTTTGCAGGCCCCTTCTTCAACTTGTTCTTCGCCTTTGCGGCCTGTACGGTCATCGCGATGCTGGGCTACACTTACTACACAAGAAGCGCGACGATTTTGATTCCAGAAGAAAAGGCAATTGAATCTCCCGCGAGGGAAGCCGGAATAAAAAGCGGCGACACAATCACAAAAATCGCGGGCAAAAACATTTCGGACTTTTCGGACATTTACGAGCAAGTCGCGCTCAGGGGAAACGAGGACATCGAGGTTGAAGTTTTAAGGCCTTTGGAAAACGGCGGGCAAGAACGATTGACCTTTACCGTCCACACTCTGATCAACAAAAAAGAAGGCAACGGAATTCTTGGCGTAATGGCAAGCTCGGACACGATCGAAAAAAAAATCGAGCCGCTTTCGTTTTTTCCGGCATTGAAAAAAGGCTTTTTTGAAACCGGAAAGCTTTTGGGACAAACCTTGAAAAGCCTCAAGATTCTTTTTAAGGGCGTTGACATAACGAACGCCGTTTCCGGACCAGCCCGCATTTCAAGCATGCTCGGCGAAAGCGCGAAAGAAGGCTTTTCGGCGGGAATGAAAATCGGTTGGATTGTCGTTTTGCAATTCATGTCGCTTATAAGCATCTCTCTTTTTATAATGAATTTGCTTCCGATTCCAGTCTTGGACGGAGGCTTGATTTTGTTCGCGCTAATCCAAGCGGTGACAAAAAAGCAGATTCCTCCCAGAATCCAATACAAAATACAAATCGTTGGTTTTGCGATAATCATGGCTCTTTTTATAATCGGAGTCGGCGGAGACATAAAATATTTCATCAACAAAGCAAGCGGAGCGAAGCAATGAAAAAGATTCTTACATTATTGTCCTTAATTTTTATCGGAACGGCGGCATTCGCGCAGCCCAGGTTTTCAAGCCAAGGCCACAAGGCAAAAGTCGTCGCCGCATTTTCCGACATAAATTCCGACGGCTCGGCATTTTACACTATAGGCCAAGACGGCTTTGCGATTCGCTGGGAAAACGGAATCGGAGAGCACTTTCAAGTTTCCGACAAAAAAATTGAATTGGCCGCGCAAAACCCAAACGGAAAGGAAATCGCTTTTTACGAAACGGACGGAGCCGTTTTTCACAGCATAAAGATTTGGGACTGCAATTCAAAAAAATTAAAGCGTTCTATTTTGCTCAAAGCCCAGGCCACAAGCTTGACTTACAGCGCGAAAGGAACCTGGATAATCGCGACCACAAACGAGCAAAACGGAGTTTATTTTTTCAACGCATCAAACGGAAAGCCTTACAATAAAATCAAAAATTTTGGAACAAACGCTTCTTGGGCAAAGACAAGCGAAAGCGAAAAAAACGTTTTGCTTTATTCCGCGCAAGAAGGAAGCATAAGCTACTTCAGCCTCAAAAACGGAAAGCTGCTCAAAAAAGTTTCTACTGAAGACTCTTTGGAAAATCCGGTATTGTTCGCGAAGAACAGCCTTTTGGCAGGAAC
>JAILDQ010000085.1 GCA_024689365.1 Treponema sp.
ATCCAGAAAGCCTTAACCGCGCCGATTGGGACACTTGGTATTGCACGGCTTACGTGAGCGCAATTTGCTATCAGATTCAAGAAGTGATTTCCAATTCTTCGGCAAAGGCAGTCCGACAAGTTGCGGAAAGCGAAGGCGCGATTTTGAACAAGACCCAGCTCTTGATGCTTTTGATTACGATTTTAAGCTTGATTGGCTCTGCGTTGGGAATCTCAAACCTTGTCACCGCAAGCGTTATGGAACGCTCTCAAGAAATCGGCTTGCTAAAAGCGATTGGCGCCCACGACGCGCCGATTTCAATTTTGGTTTTGACCGAGATTTTAATCACCGCGATTTTAGGCGGCCTTGTCGGTTATTTCGCAGGTCTTGGATTTGCGCAGATTATCGGCCAAAGCGTTTTTGATTCGGCCATAAACATCAAGGCGACGGTCATTCCACTTGTGGCGATTTTGATTTTTGTAGTGACGATGGCGGGCTCCGTTCCGTCAATAAAACTGCTGCTTTCGCTAAAGCCGGCGGAAGTTTTACATGGAAGATAACAGATGACTAAGCAAAACTTTTATCTAAAGATGATTACAAGCTCCCTTATGAGACGAAGGTCAAGAATGTTGGTCGCCTTGCTTGCGGTCGCAATCGGAGCCACCGTTCTTTCGGGCCTTGTGACAATTTACTACGACGTTCCCCGTCAAATGGGAAAGGAATTCCGCTCTTACGGCGCCAACCTTATGCTTGTAAGCGCCGACGCGGAGGACATCAGCAAGGACGCTTTGGCCCTTGCAAAAAAACAAATCCCCAGCCAAAGCTTGGTAGGCTTGACGGCCTTCCGTTACGAAACGATGAGGCTAAACAGGCTTCCCTTTATGGTTGGCGGCGTTGATTTTTTGGCTGTCCAAAAGACAAGGCCTTACTGGGGAATCAACGGAAACTTTCCGCAAAAAAAAGGAGAGGCGCTTTTAGGACAAACAGTCGCTCAAACGGTCGCCGCAAAAATCGGAGACAAAATCTCCCTTGTCGGAACTGACTGCGAGGGCGAAGACTTTACGGAAAAATTTATCGTAAGCGGAATTCTACAAACCGGCGGCGGCGAAGAGGAATGCATTTTCATCGACCAAAAAGAAATGGATTCCTTGATGAAAGATTCCGGCGCCTACGATTTGGCAGAATGTTCCATAAGCGCGAACGCCCAAGAGCTTGAGGACATCTCTCAAAAAATCGCGCAAGCCGCGCCTTCAATAAACCCGCGCCTTGTAAAGAGAGTCACAAAAAGCGAGGGAAGCGTTCTAAAAAAATTGCAGTCTTTGGTTTGGATTGTGACGCTTGTAGTTTTGGCGCTGACAATGGTTTGCGTCGCCACAACAATGATGGCGGTAGTCGCTGAACGCAGAAAGGAGATTGGCCTTAAAAAAGCGCTCGGCGCCTCAAACAAAAATATCGTAAAAGAATTTCTTGGCGAAGGACTTTTCCTTGGAGCCTTGGGCGGCGTAATAGGCGTAATACTAGGCTTTTGGTTCGCGCAAGAAGTCAGCATGAATGTATTCAGCAGAAGCATTTCCTTCCAGCCCCTTTTGGCGCCGGTTACGGTAATCGTTTCTGTTTTGATAACCGGAATTGCCTGCACGATTCCTGTCAGGAACGCGGCGACAGTTGATCCAGTAATTGTTTTAAGGGGTGAATGATGGCTTTGCTAGAAGTAAACAATATTTCAAAGATATACAAAATGGGAACGGTCGATGTCGCGGCCCTTCATAACGTGAGCATGAAAGTTGAAAAAGGCGAATGGGTCGCCATTATGGGGCCTTCCGGTTCAGGAAAAAGCACAATGATGAACATCATCGGCTGCATGGACAAGCCCACAAGCGGCGAAGTTATTCTTGACGGAAAAAACATCGCAAAGGAAAGCTCGGCAAATTTGACAAACATTCGTCGTGACAAAATCGGCTTGATTTTCCAGCAGTTCCATTTGGTCAATTATTTGACGGCGTTAGAAAACGTAATGGTCTCCCAATACTATCACAGCATGCCTGACGAAAAAGAAGCGATAGAAGCTCTTGAACGCGTCGGCCTTGCGGAGCGCGCAAAGCATCTTCCCCACGAACTTTCAGGCGGAGAGCAACAGCGCGTTTGCATCGCCCGAGCGTTGATAAACTGCCCTCAATTGATTTTGGCGGACGAGCCAACAGGAAACCTTGACGAAGCGAACGAAAACATGGTCATCGACATTTTCAAGCAGCTTCATAAGGAAGGACGCACTGTAATCGTAGTCACCCACGCGCCGGAAGTCGCCGAGTACGCCGAACGAACAATCGTTTTGGAACACGGAAAATTCGCGCGAGAAATTGTGAATAATAAACAATAAGACAAGCGATTAAAAAAGCCGCCCGACAATTGAAGGCTCCTTCAAAAATCGGACGGTTTTTTTTATTTTCCTATTTGTTCAAGCGCGCTGTCAGCGGCAATCTTTCCAAAAATGCAAATGTCTGCGACCGCGTTTCCGCCAAGACGGTTGGCGCCGTGAACGCCGCCCGTAACTTCTCCGGCAGCGTACAAGCCAGGAATTACAGTCCCGCTTTTATTCATAACTTGGGCCGAACTGTTAATCTTAAGGCCGCCCATCGTGTGGTGGATGGCCGGCTCAACTTCTATCGCATAATACGGCGCCTTGTCCAAAGCGCGGTCCATGCTTTTTTTATTTCGGCCAAAGTCTTTGTCATTCTTTTCCGCGACAAAAGAATTCCACCTCTTGATTGTCTTTTCAAATCGGCCGCTATCAATTCCAAGTTTTTTTGAAAGCTCGTCAAGGCTTTGCGCTTCTGTCAACAA
>JAILDQ010000089.1 GCA_024689365.1 Treponema sp.
TCAGAGCGAAAAGCGCAGAATGCGCAACAAGGCAATTAAATCAGAATGCCGCACTTACGCAAAACAATTCGTCGCGTTGGTGGTAAAAAAGGATAAGGACGCCGCCGCGGCTAAGTTAAAGCAGCTTCAGAGCGCTTTGGACTCAGCTCGCCTTAAGGGTGTAATCAGCCTTAACGCCGCTTCACGCAAAAAGAGCCGCATGACGCGCCTTTTCAATGTAACGTTCGTCCAGCAGGCGGCCGCTAACTAAAAAGATTTTGGATTTTGGCAGGACATATGCTTTCAAAAAAGATTACAAAATATGACTTGGTTGAAGCAGTTTACCAAAATTCAAAATACGAAAAAGGGCAAATCCAAGATGTAATCGAAGCCTTTGTGGGTGAGTTGAAAAATGTCATCTCCCAAGGCTGCACGATTGAATTGAGAGGATTTGGCACTTTCGAGGCTCGGCTTAGAAAAGGCCGCGCTGTGGTGCGAAATCCTAAAACTGGCCAAACGTCGTCAATGCAAGCCCATTACGTGGCTGCCTTTCGTTCTGGCCAAGAATTAAAAAAAGCTCTTTCAGAATTGCCGGTTCAAGAGAAGTAGCATGGAACAAACGGGTAAAAATTACACAATTTTAGGCTCGGAAACTTCATTTGACGGAGTTTTGGAATTTACCGACAATCTTAAAATCAACGGAAAATTCAACGGAACGATAAACTCCAACGGAAATCTCGACATAGACAAAGCCGCTGTTTGCGCGGTGGACAAAATGTCCGCCAGTTCAATTGTAATATCCGGCTCTGTTACCGGAAACATTTCCGCGACTGAACGCGTCGAAATGTGCAATGGCAGCAAGGTGAAGGGCAACGTTGAGACAGCCCGCCTTCGCATAGCGGACAACGTGGAATTTGAAGGACAGGTGACAATGCTCGAAAGCGAGCCTGACGTTGATTTGTTCAGCGTGGCGAGCGACGAATACAAGCAAACTTTGCTTTTAAAGTCCGATTCGGACGCGGAATAATTTGTTTGACAAACGACAATCTTTGATGTAGAATGTCGTTAAGATTTTGTGGGAAATCTAATTCTTTTTTTATATATATAATCAATCTTTTTTTTATTTTTTATAATAATTTTATTTTTATTGGAGACCATTTTTTATGGACGCAGAAAACGAAAAGCCTTCCCCAGAAGGCGCGGAAGAAAAGCCGAAGCGCCGCCGTGTAGTAAGAAAAGCGGCCTCGGCCAGCGCCGTTGAAGAAAAGCAAGAGAAGGCGCCAGAAGAAACGGCAAGTTCAGAGCCTGCCGCCCAAAACTCGGAAACGCCAAGCGCGTCGAATGAAGAGCAGGGGTCGGAAGAAAAGGCAAGCAAGCCAAGCCATTACAACAGAGAGGGCTTTAAGTCAAGGGACAACCGGGCAAGCCGCTTTGCCAACAGCAGAAGAAACTTTAGGCCCAACCGCGAGAACATGGCCCCTGACAACACGCCGACTCCTGAAAACTCGCCTGACTACGACCAAAAACCCCGCCTTGAAATAAACGAACTTACAAAAAAATCAATGATAGAACTTCGCGAAATGGCGATGCAATTTGGCTTTAGCGCGGACGATTTGGCTCCGATGAAAAAGCAGGACTTGATTTTTGTAATCCTTAAGGCGCACACAGAGCACGGCGGAATCATCTTCGCAAGCGGCGCCTTGGAAATCTTGCCCGACGGCTACGGCTTTTTGCGCAGCCCGCAAAACTCCTACCTTCCGGGCCCGGACGACATTTACATTTCGCCCAGCCAAATCCGCTTGTTCAACCTTAAGACGGGCGACACCGTTTACGGCCAAACCCGCAGTCCAAAAGAGGGCGAGCGCTTCTTCGCTCTTTTGCGCATAGAGAGCGTAAACTTTGACGATCCGCGCGTGGCGCAAACCCGCGTTCCCTTTGAAAACCTTACTCCCTTGTATCCAAACGAAAAGTTCAAGCTGGAGACTGTTTCAACCGAGCTTTCGACCCGCATCGTGGACTTGTTCAGCCCGATCGGAAAGGGCCAGCGCCTTTTGATCGTCGCTCCGCCAAAAGCCGGAAAGACAACCTTGATGCAAAAGGTGGCCAACGCGATCACCGCCAACAATCCCGAAGTTTACCTCATCGTTCTTTTGATTGACGAACGCCCCGAGGAAGTTACCGAGATGGAACGCTCGATTAAGGCCGAAGTTATTTCTTCAACCTTTGACGAGCAGGCCACCCGCCACGTAAACGTAGCCGAAATGGTTTTGGAAAAGGCCAAGCGCCTTGTAGAGCACAAG
>JAILDQ010000144.1 GCA_024689365.1 Treponema sp.
TCATAAGACAAAATCACAATCGGAGCGGCCGCCCTTTTTAGGGCTTGGCACGAGCAAAGGGCAAGGGACAAAAAGGCCGCGGACAAGAAGGCTTTTTGTTTTTTCAAGGCCTTCATTTTTTGTCCTTCCCTTTCGCGGCGACGTCAAAGATGCGGCCGCATTCTTTTTTGGGCGGCCAGGAAAAGTTTGAGGGCCGGGCCAAAAGGCTTTTGGGCAGCCTTTCCCTTTTTACGATTGAATAGATTTTCAAGCTTGAAAAATCCCGTCCGCTTTCAAAAAAATCGCTTTCTTTCATTTTGACTTCCTTTTTGTTTTGGATTGAAAAACGTCCGCCCAAAATTCCCCGCGCTTTCCTTGCCTATAAGATATAAATTTTTATTAAAAATTTAGCCTTAACTTAAAAAATATTGCAAAAAAAAGTCTTTTTTGGTATAATTCGGCGAATTTAAGTTGGAGACGCGCTGATGATAACTTACTGGCAGCAAGAAGACGGAAAGCTTATCGACACAGAAAAAGAAAATCTCGTCAGTTCAAAGCGCGTTTGGGTAGACGCCCGCAATGTCACCCGTGAAGACATCAACATTCTTGAAAAAGAATTTAAAATCGAGCAAGAGCACATAATAGACATTCTTGACCCCGACGAACTTTCGCGCATCGAGGACGCGGAAACATACATCCTTACAATCACAAGGCTTCCGATTTTTGTTCCAACCGCCGAGGTCTCTTATTTTTCGATTCCCCTTGGCGTAATCTTGATGAAGAACTACATCATCACGATTTGCTGGACCGATTGCGAAGTGCTGAAGGACTTTTCCGCGGGCCGCGTAAAGAACATAAACCTTAACGACTTTCCGGCCTTTTTGATTCAGATTTTAAGCCGGGCCGACATAACTTACTTGCGCTACTTGAAGGAAATCAACCGCAGGGCGTCGGGCATTCAAGGCGAATTGCAGTACGCGGTTGAGAACAAGGAAATCCTCCAATTGCTCAACTTGGAAAAGTCAACTGTCTTTTTCACAACCTCAATCAAGTCAAACCAATTGCTTTTGGAAAAGCTCAGAAAAACCCGCCTTCTAAAATTTGACGCGGACGACTTGGACTGGCTTGACGACGTTGAAGTTGACAACCGCCAGGCCTTGGAAATGGCCGACACTTACTCCAACACTTTCAGCCGAATGAGCGATACCTTTGGCTCAATCATTTCAAACAATATGAACGGCGTGATGAAAAAGCTTACGGTCTTGACGGTTGCCATCAGCGTGCCGACCTTTATCACAAGCTTTTGGGGAATGAACGTAGACTTGCCCTTTGCCCGCTACGGAATGATGGGCTGCGCGATAATTTCGCTCTTGTGCCTTGTGGCGGTTTTTGTAACGCTCTTGCGCCTTTCGCTTATGGACAAAACAAAGTCTTCAGCCTACAAAGAAAAGAAAAAGAAAAACCGCGCGAAAAGGGCTGAAATCCGAAAGCTAAAAAAAACGCTCGAAGCGCAAGAACTTAATTTGGAGGCCAAAAAATGAAAAGAACCATTTTCGCATTTTTAGCGCTCGTTTTATGCGCGTCGCTTTTTTCTTGGCCTTCAAAAAAAGACAAAAAGGATTCGGAAGAAGCCTTTAACGACATTAAAATGATTTCATTCAAGGCCGAACACGCGGAAGCGGATTACGACGTTTTTACGATTGGCGAAAACACTCAAAGCTACACGGCGGTTCGCTTTGTTTCGCCATTTAAAATGAACGCTTACGAAACCACTTACAATCTTTGGTACATTTGCCGCATCTACGCCGAGCAAAACGGATACACTTTCGCAAACCCAGGCCAGGAAGGCTCCAACGGAAAGAGGGGCGCCGCCCCAAGCGCCCTAGGCTGCTATCTTCCCGTCACAATGATAAGCTGGCACGACGCCGTCGTTTGGTGCAACGCCCTTAGCGAAATGGAAGGAAGGAATCCCTGCTACCTGCTTGACGGAAAGGTTTTGCGCGACTCAAGCGACACGGCGTCCTTGGACAGATGCTCTTGCGCTTGGGACGCTGACGGCTACCGCCTTCCCTCCGAAACTGAATGGGAATACGCTTCAAGGAAAACAAAAAAAGGCTTCCAAAACGGCGCCTTGGCTTCTGGACAAATAGACGACAGCGTTCTAGAAACAGACGTGGCTTGGTTTGACGCAAACGCATCTTCCGCCCGAGTTGTCGGAACAACGGGAAGCGTCTTTACCAAAGACGGCCAGCCAGCCCCCGGCAGCGGACGAAGCAACGCCGCGGGCATCTTTGACATGAGCGGAAACGTCCTTGAATTTTGCTGGGACTGGCTCGACGACTACAAGGAAACAGAAGGCGTGGAGCGCGCGGCCGGCCCTGAATTTGGAAAGGAAAGGGTTTGTCGCGGAGGCTCTTGGTCGCCATACACCGGCTTCATCTATTGCGGCGACCGCTACGGCTACGACCCCAACGAATGCTACAATTTCTTGGGCTTCCGCGTTTGCCAATCTTTGGGCAAAAAGGAATAAAAAGAAAGACGCGCCTACGCTCGGAAAAGCTTTTTCTTTCCAATTTTACCGCGCTTTTTACACTATTTTCTTGCTTTTTAGCGGATTCCGCGCTAAAATTATAATGTTATGTCTGTTTCTATTGAATTTCAAATAGCGGGCTTGATTTTCGCCCTAATTCTTTGTGTCGCCTTTTTCAAAAAAGTAAAATGGGACTCTACGCAAAACAGAATTTACAAAATACTTTTAATCATTACAATTGTCGAGCTTGCCCTTGACATAGCCAGCGTAATCTCCATCGACCACCGCGACACTTACCCGACGCTCAACAACATACTCAGCAAAGCCTACATAATAGTCATGAATCTGTTCATCTACACGATTGACCTTTACACGCTTTCTTGCGCCACAGACAGAAAGATTTCGCCATTGGCAAAAAAATTCAAGATGGCCACAATCATCCTTCTTAGTTTGATGTGGTCTTTCATCGCCATATTCACTTGCGTAAGCACCCTTTATTACTCAGGCTACGGCAGGAAAATTTTCTCTTACGGCCTGCCGTCAGACATGACTTACATGTTCTCAACCTTTTCGGTAACCTTGGTGATTTTCATTCTTTTGCTGAACATCCGCCACATGAAGCTTTCAAAAGTTTTTTCGATTCTCTCTTTCTGCGTGATGGAAGGCGTGATCGCGATTGTGCAAATGTTCAACAAAGAGCTTCTTTTGGTCGGCTTTGGAACCGCGGCGACAGTATTCATAATGTACTTCACCGTCGAAAATCCAGACGCGCAAACCATCAACCGCTTGGCTCAAGCGAACAAAAGGGCCCGCGACTTGATTCGCTTTTACTCCACCACGCCTATCAACAAAAAAAATCATGACTCGATGAATTCAAGCGTGAACATTTTTTCTGACGTTTGCGTGCTGTTCCTTGACGTTGTGGACTTTTCAAAATTCGCAAACCGAATGGGAATCGAACGGCTTGCAAGATACTTGTCTAATATTTTTGAAAGAATAGAAAGCGCGGCGGACAGCTTTAGGGTTGAAAAAATAAGAAGCTTTGGAAGCTCTTACACCGCGATTGCAGGCATTCCGAGCGAAACAGGCTCTAACACCTCAGAAATGATGCACTTTGCCTTGGAAATATTGAACATCGTAAAAAAGACAAACGCCCAAAACGGAATGAACTTGCAGCTTAGAATCGGAATGGCTTGCGGAAGCGTCGTCGCGGACTTGGTCGGAAACCAAAACTTTGTCTCAAACGCTTGGGGCCAGCCAATAGCATTCGCTGAATTGCTGCAAAGAAATTGCCAGCCCAACGCCATTCACGTTTCCGAGAACGTCTACAACCAGCTTAAAGAAATCTACGACTTTAAGGAATTGGCCGAAGAAGAGTACGAAGGCATGGGCCGCCTAAAGACTTGGCAATTCGAGCCTGTTTGAGACGGCCTAAAAAAAAATCAAAGGCTCTTTAAAAGCGTTTCCTTTACCTTCCAGCTCTCGCCCTCTTTTTGAATTTCCATCCACGCGTATTTTCCCTCGCAAAGGGGGCCTGGGTTCACAACGACTGTGCCGCCGATTTTGTCAACGCCAACGCCTTCGTGGATGTGGCCGCACAAAAGGGCGAGCGGCTTTTTTTCCTTTACAAAATCAGTCAGCGCTTGGCTTCCTACATGAACGTTTGGCGCGCATTGGTCGCAAACAAGGCCCTTGGGCGGATTGTGGCTTATCATTATCAAATTGCTCCACTGGCCTTCTTCTTCCATTCCGGAATTTTTTATTAGGTCAAAGTCGCTCATAAGATCCTCTTCCTCGCGCTCGTTCGGTGTGGTTCCTGTAAACTTTGAGCCGCCGCCAGAACCGGCGAGAGCCAAGCCTTCAAAATAAAGGAGGCTTTTTTCAACGCTCATGTCCTGCTCCTCCAAATCGTACAAGAGGCCGGGATCGTCGCAGTTTCCGATTACGGCAAAAAGATTTTGGGTCATTTCGCGCATTTTTTTTAGGCAAGGCTCGGCCGTCTCGTATTTGTTGAATTCCGTAAAGTCGCCCGCGAACAAAACCGCGTCGGCTTCCTTGAACTGACTTTCAAGCTTTTGAAGGTTTTCTAATTTTCCGTGAAGGTCTGAGATTAAAAGCAATTTCATTTTTGTCTCCTCTTGTCAGAAATTTTTCATCGCCTCTTTTAAAGCGTTCATTTGCTCGGCGTTTCCGATTGTGATTCTAAGGTATTGCTCGATTCCCTTTGTGTCAAAGCGGCGAACCAAGATGCCTTCTTTCTTCAGGCTCTCGTAGCAAGAGCGGCCGTCAACGCCGTTCTTTTTGCAAAAGACAAAATTCGTTTGGCTTTGAAGAACGTTCCATGAGCGCTCCCTCAAAAATTCAATGAAGGAATCCCGCTCTGCCACAACTTTTTGCGCGCATTGAACGTAGTAGTCTCCGTCGCGGCAAGTTTCGAGCGCGAACTTTTGCGTAAAGGCGTCAAGGGGAAAATGGTTCAAGGAATTTTTTACGGTCGTCACCGCCTGCGCCAATTCAGGATTTGCGACAATGTAGCCGCACCTTAAGCCCGCGCCGCAAAGGCTCTTGCTGAAGGTTCGCACAACCACCAAGTTCTTGAATTCCGCCAAAAGGGGAAGGACTGTCTCGCCGCCAAAATCCACATAGGCTTCGTCAACTACAAAGACCCTGTCCCTTGGCGCGCGGCGCATCCACGCTCGGATTTGGTCGCGGCTTAAACCTAAGGATGTCGGAGCGTTTGGGTTTGCGATTATCGTGGAGGAATGGTTTTTGTTTGCCCTAAAAATCATCTCGTCAATGTCCACGCTCCAATCGCCCTTTAGAGGAACTGTGTCGCTCGGTATTCCGTAAAAGCCGCAGTAAACTGGATAAAAGCTGTAGGAATACTCGGGCCTAACAAGCTTTTTGTCGGAATCAAAGAAGGCGTAAAAGACAAAGGACAAAACTTCGTCGCTTCCGTTTCCCATGTAAATCATGTCGGGCGTAACTTTAAAGCCGCCTTCAAAGGCTTGGTTCTTTGAAAGAACGCCGCCCGTTTTATTCAAGAGCTCCGCGAGCGCGGCCTTGAGTTCATTTGAATCAGGGTCTGGATAAAGGCCAAGTTTTTGCGGCTTGTCTTTTACAAAGGCCGAAACCGCTTGGGCCGCTTTTGGTGACGGCGGATAAGGATTTTCGTTCGCGTTCAGCTTTATGTATTCCCTGTCGTTCGGCTGCTCGCCGGGCTTGTAGGGATCAAGATTTTTCATTCGCTCTGAAAGCATTTTTCAACCTCTTTTTCGCCATTATAGCAAATGTCACGCGCCTTTTCAAGTTTTACGCGAAATGGTGCAGCGACGATATCGAGCGCTTTTGCGGAAGGCGCGAAATGGTGTAGCGACGATATCGAGCGCTTTTGCGGAAGCGTCAGCCGCCGGGAGCGTCTTTTTTTCT
The DNA here is from genome assembly GCA_024689365.1 of Treponema sp. GTDB lineage: Bacteria > Spirochaetota > Spirochaetia > Treponematales > Treponemataceae > Treponema_D. The sequence goes on from JAILDQ010000144.1 coordinate 5,939, forward strand.
ACAATAACAATTTGTATTAAAATTTCTTGAAAAAAATAAAAAGGCGCGCTATACTGATGGAATATGGCAGCCACTAGCGACATGGGAGTGCTATTGCGCTTTTACGCGAGCAAGCAAAAGTCTCCCTTTATTTTATATTCCGCATTCATTGACTACGTAAAACGCTACGCGGCGCGCAACGTCGAGGAACAAGAGGCTTTGGTTTCCTACTTGGGAGACCCAACCGCCCAGCTTGAAAAGGCTTTTGAGCCTCTCATAGAAAGCAAGCAAATCGCAATCATAGACACAAATCCGGCAAAAAAAGTGATTTTCGTCACGGGTTACTTTAACGCGATTTTTGCGGAACGCTACAAGGAAATCAAGTCAAACGCAACCGTTCCATTTCCGACGATTCAAGACATGCCAAAGCAAACTCCAAACGAAGTCTTGATAAAGTCTGAATACACGGAAATCATTTTTGACCTTCTTAAAAACCAAAAGCCCGACGACAAGAATCTTTACGCTATTATCGTTCCGATGAATTTACCGTCAATCATTTTCCCGGGAAACGTGCCTGTTTCCGTTTTGGTCAACGCCAGTTTGGAAAAAATGCAGCACATGCTGGAGAAGGACGAATACCACGACTACTACCTTAAAAAGCTTCGCATCTCAAATCCCGGAAAAGAAATATCGGTAAAGAATTTTTTCAGCCAGTTCGTAAAGTCGCCGGAAGAGGCCTTGCAAAGCCTTAAAAATTCCGCGGACTGCTTTTACTTTTGGGGCCAGCTTTGCTACTTCATCAAGCAGGATTACGAAAAGGTAAAGGACTTTACCCAGGAAGACGTCAACGTTTTGCAAGCCGTGGCCATTTCAGAAATAGTGACTTCCTTCTACAAAAACGAGTCGGCCAAAAACTTGCAGCAAGAGAACGCGCTTAAGTCCGTTCAAAACCATTTAAAGCAGCCGCCCTACTTTTTCACGATGGACGGAATCTTGAAGTTCACCGACGCAAAGGGAGTTCCCCTTCAGGGCCAATACAAGGACGAGGCCCTCAAGGAATTTTTGCAAAAGGAAACCACCGACGCGATGGCGAACGAGCTTCCAAATCTTTTGGTCTTCAAGACTTCAAGCGGCGCCCGTTATTTTATTTACAAAGAAAAGGTCTTTCCCCTTGTGGTGAGAATGTGCAACGAACTGCACGACACCATAAACGACAGCATAACCCGCGAATGGTACGAGATACTGAAGAACTACGAAAAGAGCAAGGAAATGACCGACGAGAACGCCTTCAACGAGCGCCTCGAGCATGAAGTGGAAAAGCTAAGCCCGATTTTGCACTCGCTTTTGAACGCAACTTTCTTGAGCGTTCTTAACATAGAAATGGCCAGAAGCAACAAGGGCGGCGGTTCGGCAAACCTCTTTTTGGGCGACAACCTTTTGCCCTACTCCCACTTGCTAATGCTCAACAGGCAAACAATTTTGGCAAACGCCAAGATTCTCTTGCCCTTCTGGTACACGATTCCAATCTTCTCTTGGCTGATGAGTTTGTTCAACAAAAAGCCGCAAAAGAAAAAGAAGCAAAGCCACAATGTCGTCGCTCCGGTGGAAAGCGAGGAAATCGAAGAAAGGCGGCCGGCAAAAAAGAGCGAATCAAGAAAGGATTCTCTCATCAACGCCGCAAAGAAAGTGGAAAGCAATCTTGTTCCCGAGGGTTCTTCAATCGAAAGAGAGATGAACTCTTACAAAAAGCAGTGGAACAAAATGATTACAAAGCAGGCCTACTTGAATTTGACCGAAGACGTAAACTCCCTCATCCGCGACTACATGCGAAAAGTATTGCGAACTATCAGCGGCCAAAGCTTTACGATTGACAGAATTCAAGATTTGGCTGAAACCCTTTGCAAAACTCCGAACATGCAAAAAATCACCGACCAGGATTCTTTGTATGTTTACGTTCAGCTTTACATGGTTTACTTGGTGAAAAACCTCTAAAAAAGCAAAAATAACAAAAATTTTTCACTTTTTTTCTCAGTTAACTTAAATTTTTTATGCTATCGCTTGTATCTTATAAGCGAAAGGCGGCCGCACGGCTCTCTTTTCAAAAATCATTTTTTAAAAGGAGTTCATTATGAACAACATCAACTGTCTTGTGGTGGAAGGAAACATCACGCGCGAACCAAATTTTAGAACAACGCCGTCGGGCTTTCCGATTTGCAAGATTCCAATCGCGGTGAACCATTATTACAAAAAGGCGGCGTCAGGCGAATACGAAAATGAAGTTTCGTACTTTGACGTTGAGACTTTTGGAAAGCTCGCCGAGATTTGCGCCAAGTTCAGCCAAAAAGGAAGGGGCTTGAGCGTTGTCGGCCGCCTTAAGCAAAACCGCTGGAAAACTCCGGAAGGAAAGAACACAAGCCGCGTTACAATCATCGCGGAGAAAATTGAATTCAAGCAGCGCTTCAACAAGACGAGCGACGATGAAGCCGAAGCCTCTTCCGCCGAAAACGAAAACGCGGCCGAAGAAGCCACCGCAAAAGCGCTCGCGGCGGCCGCGGCCCAAGACGACAACGAAGAAAGAATCGAGGAGGAAATCAGCCAGTTTTAGAATGCATTGGCAAAAAGCGCTTTTAAGGCGCCAGCCTTGCTTTTAGCGGCGCTTTTTGCCTTTGCCTCTTGGCGAATAGTAGCCTCGCGCGGACGGCCCTTGGGCGTTTTGAAATTTTCTGCCCTTTCCCGAGCGCGGCGGCTGGTTTTTGGAACGCCAATTGTCGTCGCCTGAAGCGTCAAACTTGGCCCGATATTCTTCGGGCGAGATTGAATAAAAGCCTTCCTTCCAGTTGAAGCGGGAAACGCCTTCCAAAGGCTTTTGCTTTGCCATCGATTGCTGGACGGCCTTGACTTCCTGGCGCTGAACCTTGGTCTTTGAAAAGTCAATCAAAAAGCGCCTGAAGCCCAAGCTTTGCAAGTCGCTTGTTTTATCGGCGATGCTGAAAGGAACTTCCGGCATTACAAATGATCCGTCGGCGGTTGAGTTAACCTTAAAGTTGACTTCTTCCTTGTCGCTAAAGTAAGTGAAGTCGTATTCCTTGGGCAGCATGAATCTCATCCTGAACAAGGCGGGATACGCGTAAACCGGAAGCAAAAGCCTTTCGCGGAATTTAGGGTCAAAAACCGCCTCAAGGTTTTTCTTTGAATTTTCGTAGGGCGAAACAAAGGCGCCTATGTTTTGGTTTTCAAGCCAAGAAACAGCCCAACGGTTGAAGGTGTACAAGTAGGGGCCTGCGATTGCCTTGGCGTCCTTTTGCCTTAGCATTGGAATCTGGGCAAGGTTGTTGGCCACAAAAGTTTTGTAGCCCATTTCGACCAAGGCGCCGATTTGCTCGTCCTGCCTTTCTTCGATTCCTTGCGGGCAAAAGGGGTCAAGGGACAAAATGATTTGCTTTTTTGAAAATGGCAAAACCGTTTTTTTGTTAAGCAGGTCGCCCAAAGTTTCCTTGTTCAATTCCAAAATCAAGCGGACTGGATTGAGCGCTTGCGCGGCGAAAACGTCTGCGATTGACGAAACCTGAACGTAGATTCCTTCTGGGAAATAATCCAATTCCTTTTTTTGAACCGGCGTCAAATCCATTACAGGAAGCAGCTCGTCGCGCGGCTGATGGTTAAAGGGCGCCAAATCGTTCGGCAAGACGCGGGGGTATCTCTTGGACATCGACTTTGTTTGAAGAAGATAAACTTCGTCGCCGTCGCCAAAGCCCATAGGCACGTCAAGCCAAAAACGGCCCTGGTCGTCAAACTCCGTATGGCGAACCTTGTGGCTGCTTCTGCCCGCGTCGTTCTTTTTGTGAATGCGGATTGAGTCGCCGGGATCAGGATTATAGGAGCCGCCCTTTAAGAGCGCCAATTGAATTCTATAGTCTTTTTGTCCGCCAGATTTTTCGGCTGCGGCCTTGGCCGCGTCTTGAATTTCAGACGGAGCGCTTTTTACGGAAGCGATTTTTCCAAGATAGATTCCGGTGCCGCCGGCTTGGTTCGGATTTAAAATCTGGGAACCAGCGCCTTCAACGCCGTCTTGGACTGTCTTGAAGTTATACCAGTAGGAAGTTTTGCTTCTGGCAAAGTCCGTGGCCAACATTCTTTTGGCGGCGGCGACGGCTTCCTTTTTGTTTTCCTGCCAATGGTCAAGGACATAACGATAGGCGGCGACAACGCTTCCAACGTATTCGGCGCTTTTCATTCGGCCTTCGATTTTAAAGGACTCAACGCCCGCTTGAACGAGGTCAGGAATTTTGTCTATCAACTGCAAGTCGCAAGGAGAAAAATAATAGCCTGAAAAATTTCCGCCGCCGCTTTCGCTGGTGTACAAACGGCGGCAAGCTTGGGCGCACATTCCGCGGTTGGCGCTTTTTCCGCCCAAAAAGCTTGAGAACAAGCACAAGCCGGATTCGCTTACGCAGAGGGCTCCGTGCACAAAGACTTCAAGCTCCACGTTTGTTTTGGCCTTTATGTCTTGAATTTCTTCAAGACCCAATTCGCGGGCAAGAACGACGCGCTTAAAGCCTTCCTTTCCCAAAAGGTTTGCGGCGGAGGCGCTTTCAACATTCATTTGAGTGGAGGCGTGCAAAACTAAATTTGGAAAAAATTCCTGGCACATTCTGATGACGCCGTAATCCTGAACAATCAAGCCGTCCGGGCCGACGCGGTTCAAGTAAGACAAAAAGCGGTAAAGGCGTTCGGTTTCGCGCTCTTCGCAAACGGTGTTGACGGTGACGTAAAGCTTCTTTCCCTTTTTGTGGAGGGAAGAAAGGGCGCCTTCAAATTCTCTAAAAGAAAAATTTGAGCTTCTGAGACGAGCGTTAAAAGTCTTTAGTCCCAAATATACAGCGTCGGCGCCTTCGCCAATCGCCGCGTCAAGGGACTCTACATTTCCGGCCGGAGCCAATAGTTCTGCCATAATTCGAACGATTATACTAAAAAAGAAAAAAAAATTCAACTTTTTTAAAAGATAAGCGCAAAATCTTAATAAAAAAGTCAATGATATAGTTATACAAATTCAACAGGAGGAAAAATTTGAAAGAAGAAGATTTCTTTGAAAGAAACGAAATCGGCGCGGCTTCAGTTGTAAAGTACATGATGTTCGCGGCAATCATCGTCGCGGCTGTCTTGCTTTGCATTTGCCACGCGTCATGCCAACTTACAAGCCAAGGGATTCAAGCCTTTGAATCCGAAGAAAGCCCGCAAATCAAAAACGTTTCGATTTTGAACGCCTCGTCAATCGAGGTGGATTTTACAAAAGAGATTAGCGTGCAAAGCGCGTCTGTTTCCCTTTTGGACAAGGGGCAAAAAGCGTCCTTGGAAATGGCGGGCATAAATCCAATTAAGGCGAACGCCGTAATGTCAAAGGACAAAAAATCCGCGGTTTACGTTTTTGAAGAAAAGGCCCGCCTTGGTGAGCGCTACCAGCTTTTCAGCGAAATCAAGGACTCAGGCGGAAACAGCTTGACTTTCGCCCTTCCCTTTGACGGCTTTAACGAACGGCTTCCAAAATGCATTTTGATTGAAGTCCAGCCTTCTTCCTACAAGGGAAAAAAAGGCGTCAATCCAGAAAGCCCTTACGTTGTCATAAAGGCCTTGGAAGACGGAAATCTTTTTGGAATGGACTTGCATTGCGCGGCGAACAAGGTCGATTATTCCTTGCCCAACATAGAAGTCATGGCCGGCGATGAAATAACCCTGCACTTGAAATTCACCGCGAACGAAAGCGACTGCGTTGACGAGTTGGGAAGCGACTTGTCTCTTGCAAAAAGCGGACGCTCTTCCCCGTCAAGAAGAGACTTGTTTTTTAACGTCTCGACTTCGACCCTGAATTCAAAGAACGACGCGCTTCTTTTGCGGGACAGGAATTCAAACAAAATCATTGACGCGCTTAGTTATTTTAGAATCGACGACAACGCGACAAAATGGGATTTTTCGCAAACGATTGAGAAAGCGGTCAAGGACCAAGCCTGGACGGGGCCTGCAAGCGCGGAAAGCGCCTTTTTAATAAACGACCCAAAGAACAAGTGCTCTTCCACAAAGCCCCTTGTAAGAAAAAATTTCCCAAGCGCGAATCAAAAAAAGCCTTCGTCAAAATACGATTGGACTGTGAGCGACAACATTTATTCAAGCAAATAAAAAAAACCGCGGGT
>JAILDQ010000145.1 GCA_024689365.1 Treponema sp.
CAAGACAACAGGGGCGTTCACAAAGCGAATCATGTCAAAAATCGCAAAGCCCGCGCTCACGTCTCCGCCAGGAGAGTCGATGTAAATGTAAATCGGCTTTGAGCCGTCAGCTTCCAAAAGCAAAAGCTGTTTGTTGACGGCTTGGGCCAATTCCTTGTTGATTTCGCCTGAAAGCAAGATTTGCCTGGTCTTCAAAAATTTCTCGGCAAGAGCGTCCGGCTTTGGAGCCGCCTTCTTTTTTTCATCTTCTTCGTCGTTATAAATCATCGTTAATAAATACTCCTAAGATATAATATAGTAAAAAAAACAGTAAGTGTAAAGGAAGCGGCGAGATTTATTGAAAAAAAGCCTAAAATCGTTATGCGCCGCATACGTTCGGGCAAGAGCGCCGAGGCCGCGGCTTTTTTCATTTTTTCTCTTTAAATACAAAGACCTTGCTTATAACGTAATTCAAGACAATGACAATGACTTGAGCCGCCAATTTTACCGGCATTTCCGGCAGTTTGAGCCAAGTTATGAAAACCGCGATAATCGCCTCTTCCAAAAAAAGGGTGAAAAGGCGGCCTCCAAAAAACAATAGAATTTGCTTGACAAAATCCAAGGCGCCTTCAGTCTTTCCGTCAAAGACCCAAGTGCGGTTTGTCCAAAATTGAAACAAGACGCAAACAATCCAACAAATGACGTTGTTTACAAGGGGATTGATTTTTAAAAAGCGGCCAATCGCGTAAAAAAGAAAAAGATTAAGAAAAAACGCGGTTCCGCCAAAGAACAAGTAGAGCAAGGGCATTTTGCGGGCCTTGTAGAATGGCTCGAAAATTCGCAATATCGGCAAGGCCATGATACGGTCAAAAATGTCGGGCTTTTTTTCATCAACGGCGACAGCTGCATCATTTTCCATAAGGCCTTCATTATAGAACATTCTCAAAAAAAATAAAAGCCCAAGACTATACAGGGAAAATATCCTGAATCCAAAATTTTCTTTTCAAAAAGGGGGCGCCTCCCACTATCCTTTTTTATGTTTTTTTAGTATATTAAAAAGATATGAGCGAAAAAAAAGACGACAAAGAAAATAAGAAAAAAGACGAAAACGACCAGTTCGATTTTTTTAAGATTTCAGCGGACGACGACAACAAAAAAGACGGCTCCGGCGGAAAGCCCCGCATTCCATTTTGGCTGATAATCATAACGGCCATTTTGGTTTTGGGCTTCATAAACATTTTCTCTTCAAGCGCCAACGAAAAGACGATAGAATTTTCTGAGTTCCGAAAATTGGTTTTGGACGGAAAAATCAAGGAAGTGGAATTAAGCGACAGTTATTTTTACGGCTACACTTCGATTCAAAGCGAAAGCAAAAACGAAGAGCGCGCTCCCCTTCCTCCCTTCATGCAAGGCGGTCGCTCTCCTGACTACAAGACAGTCGGAATTTTATTCGAAGACTTCATAAAGCTTCTTGACGAAACCGGCGTTCGATATAAATTCATTCGCCAGCAAAACAATTACCTTTTGCAAATTTTGTTGAACGTTCTCCTTCCCATCGGCCTTTTGATGCTGATGTACCTTTTCATTTTCCGAAGAATGGGCGGAGGAGCCGGCGGAATGGGAAGCCTTTTTGGAAACGGCGGAGGAAAAGCCAAGGCTGTTGACGAAGGCAAGGTTAAGACAAGATTCGCGGATGTAGCCGGCGTTGACGAGGCAAAAGAAGAATTGGTGGAAGTCGTCGACTTCCTTAAAACTCCAAAAAAATACACAGACATCGGCGGAAAAATTCCAAAGGGCGTTTTGCTTGTAGGCCCTCCTGGAACAGGAAAGACCTTGCTGGCCAGAGCGGTCGCGGGAGAAGCCGGAGTTCCCTTCTTTAGAATCAGCGGCTCAGACTTTGTCGAAATGTTTGTCGGCGTTGGAGCCAGCCGCGTCCGCGACTTGTTCCGAACGGCGCGCGAAAAGGCGCCCTGCATCATTTTCATCGACGAGCTTGACGCAATCGGAAAAAGCCGCGTGAACAATCTTGGCGGAAACGACGAGCGCGAGCAAACCCTTAACCAATTGCTCGTGGAAATGGACGGCTTTGACAACGAAAAAGGCTTGATTGTTTTGGGCGCCACAAACCGCCCCGACATTCTTGACCCAGCTCTCTTGCGCCCTGGCCGCTTTGACAGACAAGTTACCGTTGACAAGCCTGACGTAAAAGGCCGCGAAGCGATTTTGCGCATTCACGCCAAAAACGTAAAGGTTGACCCCGGCTTGGACTACCAGGCGCTAGCCCACGCGACAAGCGGCTTTAGCGGAGCGGACTTGGCCAACATCGTTAACGAAGCCGCTCTGTTGGCGGTAAGAAACGGAAGAAAGCAAGTCATCATGGGCGACTTTGACGAAGCGATAGAAAAGGTCATCATCGGCCTTAAGAAAAAAAGCCGTGTGGAAAAAGACAAGGAACGCGTTTGCATCGCCTACCATGAAACAGGCCACGCGCTTGTAAGCGCCTTCACTCCAGGAAGCGATCCTGTTCACAAGATAACGATTTTGCCAAGAGGCGCCGGCGCTTTGGGCTACACGATGTACCGAAGCGAAGACGAGCAGTTCCTTTACACAAAGCAAGAATTGCTTGGAAAAGTTGACGGCTTGCTAGGAGGCCGCGCGGCCGAGGAAGTTGTTTTTGGAAAAGATGAAATCACAACCGGAGCGTCAAACGACATAAGCCGCGCGACGGACATCATAAAGAGAATGATTACCGATTACGGCATGAGCGACAAGTTCAAGAACATGACTCTTGGAAAAAGCGGCCGAGGCTACGGAAGCTCCGCCGAGCCGGAATTGGTTCGCGAGTTCAGCGAAGAAACTCAAAAATACGTCGACAACGAAATCGCCCGCATAATCGAAGAGCGATACTCTTACGCTGTAAAACTATTGAAGAGCAAGCGCGATTTGCTTGAAGTAATCGCCAAGCGCCTTTTGGAAATCGAGACAATGGAAGGAAAGGAATTCCAAGAAATTGTAGAAGCCCAAAAGCGATGCGAGCAATTGGCCATCGAAGACAAAAAGGCAAAGCGCGGAGCCCGCAAAAGCTCAAAGGCAAAAAAGGAAGAAGCCTGACAAAAGGCCGCCTCTACTCGCTAGAGGCGTTCAATGTTATCGGCCTTCCGGAAATTTCATAAATTGTATTCGACATGATTTGGGCGGGCTGCAAGACAAGGACGTTTTGGTCGTCTTGCTGGCTCGCCTTTATTCCCCGCCGCTTTTCCTTTGCGGTCGGTTCAACAGTTTTCTTTCCGTAACGAATCAAGTAAACGTTTCCTATATAGCGCTCGCTGGAATGCGAATTGAACTGGATTGCAAAGTCATCCGCGATTTTTGAAAGGCAATAAACGCCGTTCTCCGAAATCGTTTCATTGTTCACCGTATAAAGGCCGTTCTTAAAACTAATCAAGGCTCCGTCCGGCGCGGTCCAAACTTTTATTTCCTCCAAGCGAGAGCGCAAGGAATCAAGGCCCGCGTTGTCGATTTGACCGGCCAAAAAGTCGTTGACGTTTTTCATTTTTTTATAAGAGCCGTTCCACAAGGCGTCGGCGCCGATTCTCATTCTAACGTCGTCATAAACATGAACGCGCATTTCGTCAAGGCCCGTAAGGCTTATGTCAAAACGGCGGCGAAGGTTTTCGATTGAGGCGTTAACTGTGCTCAAATAAATTCCGTTCCTGTAAAGGTTGGAATTTTGCCAGTTGTAAACTTCCTGTGATTCTCCAGCCAAAAATATTACCTCGGCGTTTTTGTAGTCCAAGAAAATGTAGCGGATTACGTCGCCTTCGTTGTCGGTCTTGTACCAAAGTCCGTTCAAGTAGTTCGCGAACGTTTCGACAGTTCCGTCTTGAATCTTCGCCAATTCAGCCGCCGCGATGTTCTTTCCCGCAACAAAAATTTGGCGCGCTTGGACAAAGCGCTGCTGTCCGGGATCCCAATCGTATTCGGTTTGAACTTGGCTAAGGCTTCCCGCCCCTTCGCGCGTGTCGCTGGCGTAAGTCCAAACAGGAAAGCTTCGGCCTGACGATTGCGAAAGCTCGTAAGTTTCCGTTCGGTTGTATTGCTGAATGAAAATCGTTCCGTCGCTTTTAAAGTCTCCGATTTTTGTCAACCCGCGCCTTGAACAAAAATACATTTGCAAAACTGAGTTTCCGTCATCGGTAAAGCCTTGGTAAACCAAAGCGATTCTGTGGTCGCCCGTCACGTCCATTCCGTTGTAGGAAAAAGACTTGAACTGGGTTATCTCAGTTTTGAGTTCGCTGATTCTGTCATACAAAGTGCTTTGTGAATTGTACAAGCCGATTATCAAATACAAAAACGGATTGCCCGCTTTTCGAACAACCAAAATTTCGTCGTCAAGATTGTCGCCGTCCAAATCTATCCCCATAGAGCTGAGCAAGGTTTCGTCAGGCTTCAAAGGCATAAAAGAAACCACGCCCGAATCCTCAATGCCGAGCGCGTTTTCCGATTCCGAACTTCCTTGAGCGCGTTCGTCTTGCTCCCGCTCTTTTTTTTCAGTCTGGGCGTTTTGCGCAGACTCGGAAGTTTTTTTTGTAAGAACAATCACCAACAAGGTCGCGGCTATTAAAACAAAAAAAGCGGCAAGAAATTTTCTCATTTAATTCTCCAAGTAAGCGCGAATCTTTTGGGCAAGCAAGTGGCGGCGCTCGCCAGTCGTTTCGCATTCCTCTTCAATTCCGCCCAAGGCTCCGGCCGCGGAAGAAGCGGCCCAAAAACGGACGTCGTCCGCTTGTCTGTCAACCGATTCGGCTCTTGAGGCCACAGGCGCCAAAAGGCTCATGTTGGAAAGTTCGGATTGAACGTCACTTGAAACAAGCCGACTCAAAACAAGCGCCGCGTTTGTTTTTTTTGTAAGCAAGAAAGCCGAAATCAAGGGGGCTATCAAACCGTGCTCAACTCGATTGTTGTAACGCGGGAAAAAATTTGAATCGTAATATTTTATCAAATTGTATTCAATTTTTCGACGGTCGCTCAAATACATTGAAACAGCGCCAATCTTTCTTTCTTGCATAAAATAAACAATGTCTCTGGAACTGGTTTTTGTCCAAGCCGGATACAAGAGTTCTTTGTTTTGCATCGCCTTTATTTCATCCAAGACTCTTGTAAGCTCTTCCGGCAAATTGTCCTTGTTCAAGCTTGCGTTATCCTTTACAACTGAAAGCATTTTTTTATAATCCTCAGCCCCGTAAAGAATCTCGGACATAACGCTCACAAAAGCAAAAAGATTATTGTCGTTCGCGCCCGCGCAGACAAGAGGGATATCTATCTCCTCTTTCATTTTTTCCAGGCAACGCAAAAGAGCGCCATAACTTTGAGGCGGCTCAAAGTTCAATTGTTCTTGTAAAATTCGGTAATAAGCGATTTCAAAGTGATCCAACAAAAGCGGCAGCGCGTAATGACTTTTTCCAGAAGATGACAAAGTTGAGTTTCGAATTGAAGTCGGAAGCGCTTCAAATATTTCTTCTCGCATTGGAATAAAATCGTCTTCCGACATTTTCGCAAGAAGGGAATTCTTCATGATTAAAATGGAATATTTTTTTTTGTAATCGTTCGAGATTATTTCCTCTTCGTCCAAAACATAATATCGGACGCGGCGGAAATTCATTTTGTCTATCTCGCCCTTAACAGCCTTTTGAACGCGCTCGTCAAGCCCGTAAAAAGCCACCTTAATCGTTTTTGCGTTTATCACAGCGACCGTTATAAAAATTCCCGCCGCGACAATGACGACGGCAGCCGCGATTAAAATCAACAAGGTTCTTTTTTTCATTCTTCCATTTTATACTAGAAACAAAATGCTTTCAAGCCACAATCCGCCCCGCTCCCTCGCGCCGACATTTTCTCCTCCGCAAATAAACAAAAAAATTTGTGTCACAATGCTTGCAATTTCCCTTCCGCCTCCGCGCCGCATTTATTCCAATAATTGACACGAGAGCTTTAATTCAATATAATAGTTCAATTATGACTGCCAACGAATTACGTTCAAAGTATATTGAATTTTTTAAGAGCAAAAATCATGTTGAAATTTCCGGACAGTCTTTGATTCCGGAAAATGACCCGTCGGTTCTTTTCACAACCGCTGGAATGCACCCGCTCGTTCCTTATCTTTTGGGCGAAAAGCATCCGGCCGGCACTCGCTTGACCGACTACCAAAAATGCATCCGCACCGGCGACATTGACGAAGTCGGCGACCCAAGCCACCTCACTTGCTTTGAGATGCTCGGAAACTGGTCGCTCGGAGACTATTTCAAAAAAGAGTCAATCGCCTTCTCTTACGAATTTTTGACCAGCCCCCAGTGGCTCGGCCTTGACCCAAAAAAGATTTCGGTAACCGTATTCGCAGGCGACGAAAACGCCCCGCGCGACGAAGACGCGGCCAATTATTGGAAAGAAAACGGCATGCCCGAAGACAAAATCGCCTACCTTCCTGCCAGCGACAACTGGTGGGCGGCCGGCCCTACAGGTCCTTGCGGCCCAGACACGGAAATCTTCTACTGGGTTGGCGAAGGACTTCCGCCGGTTGGCAGCAACAAGGGAACTGACAGCGCCAATTGGATGGAAATCTGGAACAACGTTTTCATGCAGTTCAACCGCAAGGACGAAAAGACCCTTGAGCCCCTTCCAAAGCAGAACGTGGACACAGGAATGGGCCTTGAGCGAACAAACTGCATCTTGCAGGGCAAGACATCCGTATACTTGACGGAAGTTTTTGAGCCCATCATCAAAAAAATCGAAGAGCTTTCTTCATACAAATACACAAGCGACGAAGAAAAGGACAAGAGCGTCCGAATCATCGCCGACCACAGCCGCGCGGCCGTCTTTATCTTGGGCGACCAAAGGGGCGTGACACCTTCAAACCTTGGAGCCGGCTACGTTTTGCGCCGCTTGATTCGCCGCGCCGTTCGCCACGGAATGAAGTTGGGCATCGAAAAGACTTTCTTGGCTCAAATCGCCGAGGCCGTCGTTGAAAACTTCAAGACAGCCTACCCCGAGCTTGAGCAAAACAAGGAAAAAATATTCAAGGAACTTACCGCCGAGGAAGAAAAATTCCGCGTAACCCTTAAAAACGGCGAGGCGGAGTTCCAGAAAATGCTTCCAAACTTGATGAAAAACCCAAAAAAGGTCATTTCTGGAAAGGTTGCCTTCCGTCTTTACGACACTTTCGGCTACCCGCTTGAGTTGACCCAGGAATTGGGAGCCGAAAACGGCTTTACGGTAGACATCGAAGGCTTTAAGGAAGCGGAAAAGAAGCACCAAGAGGCTTCAAAGACCTTGGACGCGGGAAAAGCAAAGGGCGGTTTGGCCGAACAGTCGGAAATCACGACAAAGTACCACACCGCGACCCACCTCTTGCAGCAGGCCTTGGTTGACGTTTTGGGCGACCAGGTTGCCCAAAAGGGAAGCAACATCAACAACGAGCGAATGCGCTTTGACTTTACTTTTGAGCGCCCGATGACTCCCGAGGAAATCAAAAAGGTTGAGGAAATCGTAAACCAAAAGATAAAGGAAGATTTGCCCGTTACAATGGAAATTCTTCCGCTTGAAAAGGCCAAGGAAGAAGGCGCAAGAGCCTTGTTCACCAATAAATACGGCGAGGACGTAAAGGTTTACACAATCGGACGCGACGCCAAGAATGATTGGTTCAGCAAGGAAGTTTGCGGAGGCCCCCACGTTCAGCACACAGCCCAAATCGGAGACTTTAAGATTACAAAGGAACAGTCGTCAAGCGCCGGAGTTCGTAGAATTCGAGCGGTGATTTCTGGCGGCCTTCCATTGGACAAGTAGCAAAAAAAGGCGGAAATTCAAGATTTTCGCCCTTTCTTTGTAACTTTGCCGCAACTATAACAGTTTATATTGCATAAAGGAATATTGTATGAAAAGATTTGCTATTGGAACTTTTGTGGCTTTGGCCGGAATCTACGCAGCGACAGCGCAAGCCTCTCTTTTGCAGACTCTCGCGGTCGTTAAATACACGGACACAGAAGCCGTAACCGTAAAAGAAGTTAAAGACATTGTCGAAACTCAGGAAAAGGAAGCCCAGAGAAAACTGACTCCCCAAGAGCGCGAACAAACATACGAAACCATAATCAACCAAAAACTCATACTTCAAGCGGCAAAAAAAGCCGGAATCACGGCCACTTCAACAGAAATCGACCAGGCCTTCTTGAGCAACATTTCACAGCAACTCAACTTGAACAGAGTTTATTCTGAAAAAGAATTGAACGACCTTGTGATGGCCAACAAAAAAATCACCTTTGCCCAATTTGTAAAGGAGCAAACAGGAATGACCATTGACGAGGTGAAAAACCAAATCATCCGTCCGGACCTCATTTGGCGACGCTATCTCATCTCGCAAAACCAGCAGGATTTGACAAGCATAGCCGCCACCGACAAGGAAATCCGCGACTACTATGAATTGAACAAAGCCCAGTTCATCCGTCCGGACAGCCTTAAAATGTTCTTGGTCGCCGTTCCAAAAGAAAACGATCCCGCAGGATCTCGCGTCAAGATTGAAGGGCTTCTTAAAGATTTGAAGAGCGGAAAAAAATCCATCGAGCAAATGCGCCGCGAAGGCCAAGACCCCAAGACTTCTGGTTACGGAGCCGCCGACTTGTTCCTTATGAAAGTCGAGCAGCACGCCGCCCAGCTTGGCGTTACGTACGAGCGCCTTTTGGCAATCTTCAACGAAGACATGAACAAGCCTTCTGAAATATTGGAAACAGGAAACGCTTGGGAATTCTACGAGATTCTTGACAAGTATCCTTTCAAGGCTTTGGAAATCAGCGACGTAATCCGCCCGGAATCAACGCAAACCGTTTACGAAACAATCAGGGCCCTTGTAACGCAGTCAAAGCAATTGCAGTTCTTGGAGCAAAAGCGCCAGGAAACAATCAAGTCGCTAAACACAGACGAATACGTTACGCGCAAAAAGACAGGCGCTGAACTCACAAAGCTTCTTTCATGGTAATTGAATGAACAGACACGATTCCCGCGTTGCCGCCATCCAAGGACTTTATTCTTGGGACATGAATGAAGACAAGGAAGCCGCCGACGTTTCCAGTTTCAATTGGATTGAAAACAAAAAGGAAGACGACGACTTGACCTTTGCCCGCCTTATGTTGGGCGGAACGCTTGAAAACCTAGAAGAAATCGATTCAGAAATAAAATCCCGCCTTTCTCCAAAATGGGATTTTTCGCGGGTGAACAAAGTCACGCTCGCGATATTGCGAGTAAGCGCCTATTCCCTTCTTTACCAAAAGGATTTGGAAAGCGCGATTATCATCAACGAAGCCGTTGAGATTGCGAAGTCTTTTGGCATTGACGACCAAGCCGCCTTTATCAACGGACTTCTTGACAGAATTTCTAAAGAGAAGCGCTGATGAGGCAATTTCTTTGCGTGTTGGCGCTCAGCGCCATTGGAGCGGCATTCATTTCCTGCTCGGCAAAAAGCAAAGCGATGTCAATGACAAGCGCCCTTGACGAAGCCGACCGCTACATTACGCAAGGATATCCCCGCGACGCTCTGAAAATTCTTTCTTCCTGCGAAAAAAAAATCCTTTCGCCTATGGACGCGATTGGAGTTTACAAACGCTATTTGGCGCTTGAAGAAAAAAAATCCGCCGAAAAAATTCTTAAAAAAAGCTTAAAGAAAAATCCCGAAAATTTGGAATTGAACGCAGTCTACGCTTCTTTCTTAAAAAAAGACGGCCGCTTTGACGAAGCCTTCAAGCGTTCAAAAATTTTGCGGGGAACAAAATACGGCGGCTTGCATTCAGAATTTTATTTTCGCTCCCTAAAAGCGGAAGAAGGCGAAAAGCCCGCTTCATTTTTTTGGACGGAAGAGCGAATGCCGGGCCTTTACGTTGACGCGTACAATTCAAACCAAGACAACGCTTGGCTGAGGAACGCCGCCCTTTGCGCGATGGCAAGCGGAGATTACGGCGACGCGGAGCAATTGTTTCCGCAAGAAATGCAAAGCCCTGGCGACGCGTATTTTTGGGCGCTCGTTTACTATGACAACAAAAAATACGGAGAGGCCGCTGAATGCCTTTTGGAAGCAAAGCGTCTGGCAAAAAAAGACAAGCTTGAGCTCGCGGACTCAATCACAGAAAAACGAAAGATAAGCTCAATTGAAATAATCTCGCTCTTGTCGGACTCTTACGCAATGATGGGCGAGGAAAAGGAAGCCGAAAGGGTTCGCGGCGAGTTGATCGCTGAATTAACGATGGGCCAAGAAAAAGAAAACGAGCAAGAAGCCGATTTTTCTTCAAGCCTTTTGGCGACGATGTACTTGAACAGCGCCCTTTACGCCTTGCAAAAAAACGACGAGCGCGCGGCCTACAACACCTTGACCTTTCTTGTTCAAAAATGGCCGGACTTTGTTCCAGCCTTAATCGCCTACGGAAATTTCGCCTACAACAGTTCCAAAAGAATAATGGACGACCCTTTGACAAAATCCCTTCGCGACGCGGGCGTCGTTTCCACCGACATGAAGCGCTTTGACGATTTGCCAAGAGTTGCGGTCAGCGACGCGCTTTTAAGAATGAAGGAGTCAATCGAAAGAACCCACAACGACAGCCTCTATGTGGCCACTCTGGAGTTGGAAGACAAAATCGACGAGTCAAGCGACGAAAGGATTAGGCTTGGAAGAATGTACCGAGTTCTGGAAAGGAACGCGATCGCTGCCGACCTTTTTCCTGCGGAAATCGCGCAATACGCGGTTCATACCCTTTTGCGCCTGGAACACTACCAAGAAGCCAAGGATATGTTCCTAAAATACATAACGGCCCGCTACAATTTGGGAAAAGAAAGGCCTTTTGAAGAGGACTTGGTTTTGCATCTTAACAATATGGATTTGTGGGAAGTCGAATACGGAGCCTATTTCGCGGCAAAAGAAAAGGACACGGATTTGACAAAACGCCTTTACGAATACGCCGTCTACGAAAGCGGCTTTTCTTCTTCCAACGGCGGAACGGAAATAAGCCCTGCGGCCGCGACTCAAAGCGCTGTCAACTTGGCGATGTTCTATTCAAGCACCGCAAACAAAGACAAGGCCTTGGAATTGTACGGACGGGCCCAGAGCCGCGCTTCTGACAATTACTTGCGTTCAGAAATAATGTATCGTTTGGCCTGCATTTACGACACAAAAAAAGACGCCGCGGCCGCCATTAAATCGCTGGAATACAGTTTGTATTTGAATCCAACGAACGGCAGCGCGCGGCTCTTGCTTGCTAAATTCAAGCAGTGATTATTTTTCCAAAACGGCGATGATGTCGCTCATTTTGCAGATAAGATACTCTTCGCCGTCAATCTTAACTTGGGTTCCAGAATATTTATCATACATTACGCGGTCGCCTTTTTTAACGGTAATCGGGTCTTTTTCAGTTCCGGGTCCCACAGCCTCTACAACTGCGGTTTGAGTTTTTTCCTGAGCCGCGTCGGGAATGATGATTCCAGAAGCGGTTTTGCTTTCGGCTTTTTCAGCTTTTAACAATACACGGTCAGCTAAAGGTTTAACTTTCATTTTGATGCTCCTTGCTTTAAAAGATAAGAAATTTTCGCGCAAAAGTCAAATTTTTTCAAGATTTTTTTTTACATGCCCTTGCTTCCAAAAAGCGCGCAAGCCCTTGCAGGCAAAAGAAGCTTTTCCTTTGTGATTTTCGCGTCTTTCTTTGGACAGAACAAAAGCTTGGCTTCTCCAAAAGCGTCCGGCTTTGCAAGCTCTTGGGCCTTGTCTGACAAATTGTAGTAGCAATAAAGCCTTTGGCCCTCGCTTTCTATTATCCAAGAAATCACAAAAGTGTTTTCGCATTTATTTGGAATGAATTTTCCTTCAAAGGCGCCGGCGTTTTTTGTCCTGAATTTTATCGCTTTTCTGTAAAAATTCAAGATTGAGTTTTTGTCAGCGTTTTGCTTGTCGGCCGGAACTGTCTTTGCGTTGTATTTTGAATCAAGCCATTTTGTTTGCGCGCCGTCTTGGTTTTTAGACCATACAAAAGGCGACCTGATTTGCTCGTCAGGCTTGGCGCCGTTCATTCCCAATTCCTCTCCGTAATACACAAAAGGAATGCCAGGCAAGAACAAATACATGGAGGCGGCCAGCTTGATTGAATCAACATTGTTTTTAAACTGAAGCGCAAAGCGGTTTTGGTCGTGGTTTGTCATAAAGGGCGCGTCTATGAAGCTTGGATTTTTTTGGGCGGCCAAGGCATAATCGTTTTGCAAGCCCTTTGCAAGCGCGTTGTTTGAAGCCGACGAATTTTTTACCGCGAAAATTATTTTTGTTCCCAAGTCAAAGTGAAAGGTCGAAGGCAGACCCCGCATGTAATCGGCCCTTACGCCCGCAGTGTCCCAAACTTCGCCCACCATGTAAGCGTCGGGCTTTAGGCTCAGAACATAGTCGGCCATCTCTTTCCAAAATTGAACGGCCCTCTCCTGCCCGTCCTTTACGCTTGACGGAAGCTTCACCGCGTCGTACAAATGGTTGGCCGCGTCAAAACGGAAGCCGCTCGCTCCTTTTGAAAGCCAAAATTTCATGATTTTCTTGAACTCGGCCCTAAGCTCCGGATTGTCGTGGTTGTAGTCGGGCATTCCGTGGGAATAAATTCCGCTGTAATAATTTTCGCCCAACTCGTTCCAAACCTTGTGGTTCCAAGTTGTGGCCTTTAAATTTATTTCCTCGTCTTGAGGCGAAGCCCAGCGGTACCAAGAATGCTTTGGATTGTTGGCGTCGGCGGACTGAACAAACCAAGGGTTGTGCATTGAAGAATGGTTAAAGGTTATGTCCAAAATCACCGCGATTCCCCGCTTTGCGCATTCGGAACAAAGGCGTTCAAAATCTTCCATCGTTCCGTATTCCGGATTGACATTGTAATAATCGTCAACGTCGTAGCCGTGATAGGAATGAGACGGATAAATCGGCAAAAGCCAAATGCCGGTGATTCCAAGTCTTTCAAGATAATCCAACTTTGAAATAATTCCGTTAAAATCGCCGATTCCGTCTCCGTCGCTGTCGGCAAAGGACCTTGTAAAAAGGCTGTAGTAAACTCCGCTTTGCGGATTAAGAGTTCTCTTTTCATTCATTTTTGAATTTCCAAATTTTGAGCAAGAAAAAATTGTCAGGCAAAAAAACGCCGTTGCGGCCGCGAAAATTTTCCTCATATAAAAATTGTAATTCAACTTTGCCAAAATTGCAATACAAAACAAAAGCGCGTTCCGCTTGCTTTTTTGCAAAAAACGTGATATAATATAGAATATATGGCTACAAGAAAAAAGACTGAATATAAGGTCAAACAGCAAATCGTTTACCCCAGCCAAGGCGTTGGCGTAATCACAGAAATCTTCGAAAAAGAATTCAACGGCGAAAAAGCCCTTTACTATAAAATTTACCTTGAAGTTTCTGACATGGTGGTTATGGTTCCAGTAAACCATGCGAAGGACTTGGGAATTCGCGCCATTGTGGAAGCCAAAGAAGCGAAAAAAGCCCTCAATCTTTTGGGCGAAGACTTTGAGCCAATCACTTCCGACTGGAAGCTTCGCTACCAAATGAACTTGGACCTTCTCAAAAAAGGAACCATCGCGGACATTGCGAAAATCGTTCGCTGCTTGTACAACCGCAGCAAAATAAAGGAACTTCCAATCCAGGAAAGAAAGCTCTACGACAGCGCCAGAAAGCTTTTGATTGACGAAATCTCAATCGCTTTGGGAAAAGATGAGAAAGAAGTTGAAGGAATGATTCACACAAAACTTGAGCCGCCGGGAGCCGCTCCAAGAGTGAAGCATCAAATAATTCAAGACGACGATGACGACGACGTATTCAGCATGGACGACGGAGACGCAAAAGACCGCGACGACGACGATGATGACGAAGACGAGGATGACGAGGAAGAGTCTCTTGAAAGCCGCGCCGAGGAAGAAGATTTTGACGACGAGGACGACGACTTCGACAACTAAAATCGCGGCATTGGCTCTTGTAGCCGCCGGCTCTTCCCAAAGAATGGGAGAGCTTGGAAAAAAAGAATACTTGCCTTTAAATGGCGGCTCGGTTTTGTCTGAGGCCGCCTTAGTTTTTCTCAAGACAAAATTATTTTCAAGCCTTGTTGTGGTTCACCCCAAAAACGGATTGGCCGACGCAAAAAAAGCCTTTTACAAAAATCCTTTGATAAAAGAATTTACAAAAGACGTGAATGTAATTTTTACAAGCGGCGGCCAAAGCAGGCAAGAATCTGTTTTTAACGCGCTTAAGGCGATTGAAAAACACGCGAAAAAAAACGGCGGAATTTTTCCAAAGGCCGTCTTGATTCACGACGGAGCGCGGCCCTTCTTAAGCCAAAGACTTGTTAAGCAAAGCCTTGCGGCCACGCTAAAATACCAAGCCGCGGTTCCTGCCCTTCAACCGGTGGAAACCCAAAAGGAAATGGACTCACATTCAAAAATCGCGCGCCACTTGGTTAGAAAAAACTTGGCCGCAGTCCAAACGCCGCAAGGATTTTTATTCCCGCAAATCTTGGAATTTCATAAAAAAGCCGCCAAAGAAAGCAAGGCGGCGTTTACCGACGATACGGAAATTTGGGACAAATATTCAGACCAAAAAACGCGCGTAATCGCCGGAGAGGAAAACAACATTAAAATCACATACCCAAAAGACGCAAAAGCGATTGAAAAAAAATCCGCAAAAAAAACAAAAGAAGAAGCCGCCGCGCAAAAAACTTTCCGCATCGGCTTGGGAACGGACTTGCACCGCTTGATTGAAGGCCGCCCTTTGATTTTAGGAGGCCTTGTCATTCCGTTTGAAAAAGGCGAAGACGGCCATTCAGACGGAGACGCGCTTTTGCACGCAATCACCGACGCGCTCTTGGGAGCCGCCGGCCTTGGCGACATCGGAAGCTATTTTCCGCCCGAAGACAAAAAATGGAAGAACGCTGATTCCGCGAAATTGCTGCAAACTGTTTGGAAGGATGTCAAAAAGGCAGGCTGGCGCTTGGAAAACTTGGATTGCGTCGTAAAACTGCAAGCGCCAAAATTTCTTCCCCACCGGCAAAAAGTTCGCCAATCGATTGCCAAGATTTTAGGCGTAAAAGAAGAGCAAGTCTTTGTAAAAGCAAAGACCGGCGAGCGCGTTGGGCCCGTCGGTCTTGGTCAAGCGGTGGAAACGGAATCCGTTTGCCTTTTATCTAAGAATTAAAGAGCCGTGTCCAAAATCAATTGAACCTCGTTCTCTGACAACTTCAATTTTTCGGCGATTTCCTCAATGCTCCAGCCCTGTTGCTTTAAGGCCTTTACGTTCTCTCGCTTTCTTGGCGTTATTGAAGAAGAACGGCCGCCGCTTTTCTTTGAAACTTCAGCCTTGGTGATTTCTTCCAAAGTGTTGAATTTTGTGTCGATGTCTTTTGAAAGTTTTGCCAAGCGGCTTTCGCTGTTGACGATTCCTTCACGGTCGCGGGTAACTTTGTCAATTCTCTCTTCGGTCTCGTCAAGAATTTCCTGCAAGGAATCAAGTTTGTCCATAGCGTTGTCGATTCTCTTGGTGTTCTCCAAAAGCTTGTCAACGTTGTCTTGCGCGTCCTTGATTTCTTCAGGCAAAGACATGACTTGTCGGTTTGCGTTTTCAAGGCGCTTTTCCAATTCCTTGAGATTTTCAAAGGCTTCGTCAACGTCGCCCGCAACTTGGTCAATTGTTTCGCTCTTTTTGTCGATGCGGTCATACTTTACGCTAAGGCCCGCAAGATTGTCTTGGAATTGGCGAACCTTGACTTCAAGAGATTGCAAGTCGTCGTTGGTGTCTTGAAGGCTCTTGATTTTTTGGTCCATCGTTCCGGCAAGGGCGACAAGGCGATTGTAGTTTCTTTCCATTTCGTCGATCTGTCCTTTGCCGGCTTTAAATGCGTCGATGCGTTCAACAGCATTGTCTTCAAGCTCAATCAATTTGTCATATTGCTTGTTGTAATTGTCGGCGGTCTTTTGGAAATCCTTCAAGCGGTCAAAGCTTCCGGCAATTTCTGAAATCTTAACGTCAAGCTGCCTTTTCATTTCGTTGGCGGTGTCGTAATTGCTCATTTGGTTCACAACGTCGCTCAACTCTTTTTGCAAGTCGTCAATCTTTGTCTGCAAGTCATTGGAATCGTTTTGCATTTGCAAAATCATGTCCATCTGGCGCTTGCGGTTTTCGTTGCTCGTCTTTTCAAGCTCGGCCGACAAAGCCTTGAGTTTCTTTTCGCTTGAATCGTTTTGATTCTTGACGCGCTCTTCTGTCTTTTCAAGCATTTCCTCGTACATGCTCTGCAATTCCGACAAGATTGAGTCTGACTTTTCCTGATACTCGTCAAGGGAAGAGGTGGTCTTTGTGTCAAGGCTTTCAATCATTTCCTCAATGTCGCGGTGGCGGCTTTCAACGCTTTCCTTGAAGTCCTCGACATTGTTCATAATTTCTTGCTGACGGCTGAGCGCCTCGTTGCGGAATTCCTCAAAAGAATCGTTAAGGAAAATCTGCGCGTCGTTTTGCTTGGCCTTTGAACTTTCCTTAAAGTCGTCAAGGCTGTCCTCAAAAATCTTGTTTGAATCGGCAAGCTGGTTTTGAAGCTTTTCTTTCCATGAACTAAAGTCGGCCAACGCGTTTTCGATTGTGGCGACGCCAAGCTGCTGCTGGGTTTCGCTGTCTTGCTTGAATTTTTCCAAATCCGCCAAAACATTTTCCTGAAGCTTTGACAAGCGCTCGTCGATTTCTTCGGAGAACTTTTGCGTTTGGTCTTTAATTTCAACGTCGCTTTGCGCAAGGGTTTCCTGAATCTCAGCCTTGTAAGACTTTGAGAATTCCTTAAGACTTTCGCGAAGCTCCGCCAACTGCTCTTTCAAATCGCTCTGATTTGCCTGAACAGAAGATGCGGTCTTTTTAATTTGGTCCTCAAATTTCTTTTCAAAGGAAGCCAAACGCTCTTTAAGCGCGTCGTTGTATTTTTCTTCAACTTCAATGCGCTCGTTTTCGTATCCGTTTTGGAAGCCGGCAATCTTGTCGTCAAAGCCCTGTTTCCAAGAATTGAGTTTTTCGTCAATCGCGTCGCCGCGATTCTTGATGTCAATGTCAAAGGCGTTCTCAAAGTTGGTGAGCTTTTCTGAAGTTTTGTTCATCGCCTCTTTGCGCAAATTGTCCATCGCGCTTTCAATATCTTGGATTTGAGTTGAAAGCTTTGCCGAATCCTCGCTGATTTTATTTTCAAATTCGGATTGCTGTTTTTTCTGTCCGTCGCTAAAGGCCTTGAAGTCGTCAAAGACTCTCTTTTCCGTTTCGGACATGGCGCGGCGCAAGGTCTTCTCCAAACCGTCAACGTCGCCGCCGCTTGACTCAAGCTTTGCAAAGCGGTAGAGCATGTCCTTCTTGTATTTTTCTAAATCGGAATCCAGTTCGCTCATCGCGTTGATTTGACGCTCGTCGTAAGAAGCGATCGCTTTCTTTACAGCGTCGTTCAACTGCTTTGAAATTTCCAAAAGCTTTGCGTTGGCGTTCTTTTCGTATTCCGCAATCAAGCCGCCCGCTTCCTTGCTCCACGCTTCCACAGTGGCTCGGCTGGCCTGGGCTTCTTGAACAGCCTCCGAGCTGACAGCCTTGAGTTCGGCGATTTCGGCCTTGGCGTCCTTGGAAGCGGAAACCGTGTGCTCCTTGAGGTCCGCGACAGTCTTTTTGATTGTCTCTTGCATTCCCGAAATTTTTTCTGTAATGCCGGCCTTGTATGTGTCAACCTTTTCGTTGACGGAATTCTTGTAAGTTTCAATGTGCGTTTTTGCCGCGTCAGTGAATTTATCAAAAGCGGCCTTTTCTTTTTCCAAAATCTTTTGGGTCAAATCGGAATACATTCCGTCGTACTTTGCCTGAATGTCGTCCATCTGGCTTTGCAACTGGCCGCGAAGGCTTTCAAGCGTCTTTCCGTTTCCGGCGCTTTCCTTCGCAAGCTCGTCGGTGGTTCTCTTTGTTTCCGCCAAGGTGGAATTGACGGTGGCCTTTATTTCGCCAAGAGACTTGTTTGCCGTTTCCTTTATTTCCGACGCGTACTTGTTGACAGAGAGCTTTATTCCGCCAAGAGAATCGTCGGTAAGTTTTTTGACTTCCGTCAAGCGGGCCTTTGTCGTGGACTCAAGCTCTGAAATCGCGGTGTCGCTGGAAAGCCTGATTTCTCCAATAGACTTGTCGCTTTGCTCGCGAACCGCCTTAATCTTTTCGTTTATGTCTATGTTAAATTCATTAATGACTTTTTGGCTGTTCTCGCGAATCTCGGATTTTGTTTCCTCAACGCGCTTTTTGGCCTGCTCGGCAAGCTTTGCAAAAGCGGCGTCTTCGAGCTTCTTAACCTTGTCGGCCGCCGAAGCGTAGATTCCGTCAACGGAAGAACTGATTGATTTTAAAACGTCTTGGTTTTGCTTGACGGCCGCTTTAGTGCTCTCGTCAATTTGGTCGGCGCGGCCCTTGATGTCCGTGACGCGCTCGTCAATCTTTTTTAAGATTTCCGCGCCAACCATTCGCAACTGCTGGGCGTTTACTTTTTCAAAATCGCTTGCGACTGTGGGGATGCGCTTTGAAATTTTTTCTATATTGTCAGCGTTTTCCTTAATGCGGGCGCGAACGTTGTCAACCACCAAGCCCTCGTTCTTCACGCGCTTGAGATTTTCCTCAACGGCGGCGGTCATGTCTGTAAGTTCGTGAATCGCCTTTCCGTACTGGGATATTCTTTGTTCGATTTGTTCCGCGGCGCTCTTGTCTTTTTGAACGCTGGCGATAATTCTTTGATAGCCTTCCATTTCTTGGTTGAGGCGCTTTACCGTGGCGACCGCCTGGTCTTTTTTTGTTTCGAGTTCAGCGGCTGCGGCCCGCAAATTCTTAAAGCGAGCGTCAAGGAATTTTTCAAAATCATCCTGACGCTTGTCAGCGTAACGCTTCACTTTTTCCATTGAATTGCTGTCGCGATCCGCCATGCGAATGGCAACGGCGATTCCTGCAGAAATGACTACAGAGATAAGAACTAAAAAAATTTCCATTTTTCCCCACCCAGACTATTTTTTTATTCTAGCGCAAATTTCTGAAACTGTCGATAATTTTTAAACGAAATGTCCGCTTCCTTTAACGGCTTGCGAAAAATCCGGCGCCACAAGGGTTCCAAGTAAGCCGTTTTCATTCCGGCGTTTTTGGCCCCCATAATGTCATATTTGGCGCTGTTTCCAACATAAAGAATTTCTTGCGGCTTCAATCCCAATTCCATCGCAAGAATTCCAAAAGGATATTTTGACGGCTTCAAGGCGCCGATTTTTTCAGTAGAAAGAATCACGTCGCAATAAGGCTTCAGTCCCCACAACTCGCCCTTTTGTTCAGGCGGAAAGTCCGAAAGCAAGGCAAGCCTGTAGCCCGCCTCCTTAAGCTTTACGAAAGTTTCTGGAACGTCCTTAAAAGTCTTTATGTTCTTAAAATATTTTGCAAGGCCCGTGTAGGCCATGTCGTCCAAAAGTTTCATCGCCTTGTCGGAACTGATGTTCATTCTCTTTCCCAAAAGGCGGGCTTGGTACTCAAAAAGGTTTGGCAAGGGCGCGGTTTTTCTGATTTGACGGCGAATCAAGCCAAAATGAAGGAAGCTCAAGGCGTTGGCTAAAAAGTGGCCCAAAATCCGAACGTTCAGCCTGTAAGCCGGGTAAAGAGTTCCGTCGATGTCAAACGCGATTGCCTTTATTCCTTCAATCATCATTCTTTTCCTTGGGCGGCTCTTGCGGATAAAATTTAGAGCTGGCCTTGACCCGCGTCAAATGAGCGAACGAGTCGTTTGTCCTTTGATTTGCGAACGAATCGCAAAACTGCTGCAATGAGTATTCAACTCCGTCGTAAAAAACCGAAGCCTTGAATTTTCCCTCGGAATCAAAGTAAGGGAAAATCGCCGCCGCGTCGTTAAAGACCTTCACTTCAGGTCCTCCCGAGCCAACTCCAGTTTGCCGAATGGCGGCCAGGTAAAAATATTGCGGGTTTGTCGTTGCCAAAACGTAAAGCAAGGGCTTTAAATATTGAATTTTATAACCGGTGTTTTTTATGTAGCCCACCGCGCTTTGAACTCCGTTTTCAGTCCAGCGGGCGGCGAAGGGCTCAACGCAAACGTCAACGCCCGAATCAGGATAAAGAATCGTCTTTCTAAAATTGACGCTCAAAACGGCGGCCGCCAAATTGCGGGTCCAGTCAAGGCTAAAGTTGGCGTTGTAGTTTGATTCCAAAACTCCTTGCGATCCTGTTGGATTCACTTGAACAGTTTTTTGAATCAAGGGCTTCATCTTCAAATAGCTTCCGGAAAGAGGCTCCACAAGGCCGTCGCAAATCCATTTTACAAAGCCAGCGGAAGAAAGGGAAATCTTGTCGCGCATGCTCTCCGGAATGTAGCGGGGCAAACCGTTTTTGATTGAAACGGGCTTTCCTTCCTCGTTGTAGGCGGCGTCGTCGGCGTAAACCAAATTCTTTTCGTTTTGTCGAATCGTCTGAATCATCACCATTGTGTCGTCGTAATAGCCGGCGCGGGGTTCGACGTAATTCCAGGGCAAATTGTTTTTTGTCAGCGCTTGAATTTCAGCGAACGAGGCGGTGTAAAATTTTTCAAAAGGAACGCCAAGGGGAACGGCGCGGGCGGCGAAATTTTCAAATATAATCAAATCCGCGTGGGAAGAATTTTTATAAGGCCTGAACTGAACGTAAACGCCAGAGTCTTTGGCAAAGTAATAGCGAATTGACAAGGGCTCGCCGGTTTTCTTTGAGCGAACCAAAAGCCAGGAGCCTGGACTTTCCATATTGAAGGAATCTTCCACAGAAGTTCTCATTCCTCCGCCTTCGTAAACGTCAACCTTCATTTGGCTTTTGGGAGCGACGATTGTCAAAAAAACGTCCTGCTGTTCTTCCAAGCGAACTTGAAACTGAACTCCGATTTGATTGCTGCGTATTTCGGAATTAACTCCTCTCAAGTAATCAAGAGAGCCTTCAAACCATTCGCGCGAGATTTGCCGCCTGACTTCCGCTGAATCGGGAATGTTCAAAGAATTCCAATCGGCAAAAAACGGCGCCGCGCAAACCGCGCACGCGAAAAAAAACGAGGCTGTTTTTTTTACAAAAATTTTTAGCTCCACCCTAGCCCGCTCCTTACATTGCGTCCAATACCGGAGGCATTTCGCTTTCGGCGACCGGTTCCGGGTCAACGAACAAGGCGCCTTCAGCCAAATGAACCTGAGGCTCCACTTCGCCGCTGGGCGTCCAAATTTTTCCCTTGGGGGTTTCGTCAGGATGCTTTCCGGCCGGCGCGTTTGAAAGCAAAAGCTTCAAGCGGTTCAACTGGTTTACCTCGCTGGAACCCGGGTCGTAGTCAATCGCGCTGATGTTAGTGCCGGGATATCGGCGGCGCAATTCCTTTATCATTCCCTTTCCTGTAACGTGGTTCGGCAAACACGCGAAAGGCTGAACGCAAGCGATGCTCGGAACGCCCGAGTGAATGAGCTCAACCATTTCCGCTGTCAAGAACCAGCCTTCGCCTGTGATGTTTCCAAGCTGAACGATGTCGTCAACTCCCTTCATCAATTCGTAAATCGAAGAAGGCGCGTCAAAGCGGCGCGATTTTTTAAGGAAGCGCTTCATGTCGCGGCGGTAAAGTTCCATGAACCAAACAAAGAGCTTGGCGTTTCGCTCGGTCTTCTTTGGGAAGGCCAACTGCTCGTGGCGGAAAATTCCTGTGCTGAATGAATAGAAGAAGAAGTCCGCCAAATCCGGCATGACGCACTCAGCGCCTTCTTTTTCGATAGTCTCGACAATGTTGTTGTTGGCGGTCGGATGGAACTTAACCAAGATTTCTCCGACAACTCCGACGCGCGGCTTTTTGATTGGAAGCAAGGGAAGCTCGTCAAATTCCTTGATGATGTTCTTGAGCAACTTGTGGTAGCCGTGAAGCGAA